>JAIXKT010000036.1:20503-29271 GCA_026932145.1 Bacteroidia bacterium | reverse complement strand
CAATTCAAATTAACTACAAATATTTTACCACATTTTCTTATAAAAGCACCCAATCATAATATTCCTTTAATTTTCGCAAATATAACTATACAAAATGTAAAAAACAACTACTTTCTGTACCGGGTCAACCGAACCAAATCAACTGAACAAAAAAATTCCTCTGCAGTCCGCTCAACAGCATCCACCACAGTTGCGCCTGCTCTAATTTTTTCGTGTACGGCGAATCTCATTTCGTTGTCCCGGACTTTGCGCCAATTGATGAAGCCTAATTCATCCAGCTCTTCAAAACACATTTTTTTCACGCGCTCCGGATTTATGCTCGGAACACCGTTTGTTGTTATTTTATATTCTCTTTTTGCCATTTTTCTATCTCCGATTTAAATTTTTCTAAATTCATTACGATGCTATACTTGCCACCTGCTTGTTTAATTTGCTGCTCATTATATTTTTGCAGCGCTGTCTGTTTGCCGCCCTCAGTTTTGAACTCGATCGCTACGAAACGTCCCCGGATACACATTAATAAATCCGGTGTCCCGGCTCTGTTCGCGACTATTATTTTTCGAGCGTAAACAGCAGGATGCTCCCGGCGCAACCAATCAATACATTGCCGCTGCAAATCTGATTCTGTTTTGACCACGCTGATTCTCCCGGCGGTAATGTGATACTGTATAACTTTTCTTTTTTTGCACGGCCCGGTAAACTTGTTTTTCAAGTCCCACATCGGAAAATATCCAATGTATCAACTGTGCATGCTCCCTGTCCATTGCACCCAAACGGGCTCGGGCTTGATAATATTGGGTTGCAGAAAAATCGATGTTGAAAAACAACAGAATGTCCGCCGTACTAAGATTAATTCCCATGCTCCCACTCTGGATTTGCGATATGAAAACTTTTCTCTCTTCCGAATCATTGAATTCTTCCGGTGAAGTGGTGGCATCCGGGAATGCCTGTCGGAGCATCTCGCCCTCTGCAATGAACTTATAGTAGATTGCAATCTTTTTGTCTCCATACATTTTTTTGATATAATCAGCTTTATAAGTGCTGAGAATTTTCGTCTCCCCCGTCTCCGTTATCACTGTGCCGCTGCTTATTTGGTGTATTTTTCCCATCAGCTTCACAGCGGAATCCGCAACTATCTCCGTGCCATCTTTGAATTTATAGTAGCCATCCATTTTAATTTTTTTAATCAGCCATTGCAATGTGTGTGGCATTTCAACCGTTACAATTTCTTCCTCAATTTCGCTTGAGAACCCAGCTTCCTGTTGCGTGTATGTGAGACGATATTGCCGCAACACCTTTTCTATCTTGTCGATTTTGGCGCCCGAGTAATCTTTTATCCTGTAGCCGTTAATATACTTCTCCCTAATATCCACAAAGTCCCGAGCCCAATAGTAGAAATTTTTGTAATGCGAAAAGGGTGAAACCGCACCCAGGACTGAGAACTGGAAATATATTTGCGAATAAGTTTCCGGCGTGGGTGTGCCTGAAAGGTAAATCACAGTCGTCTCCCCAGAGCTGATTATCCGCCGCAACTCCCTGCAGCGTAAATTCGGTTTCGGATATTGCCCGATAGAATGCGCCTCGTCTATCACTACAATCGCAGGGTGCTCCGTGATTTTGGACAGCTGTTCGTAATTAGTAATTGTAATGTTTTTGACTTCCATTGCGTCCGCGTCCGCCTGGATTGAAGGAAGTGCTTTTTTCTTGCTAACGAATAATATGTTCCCATCTTTTTTCAGTTGCCTGGCAATTGCAAGACTAATTGCGGTTTTGCCGACTCGCATCTCCATTGCCAAATATACGAAACCGTGCTCCCGTGCTATCCGTGCTCCGTGCTCCGCTAATTGTTTTTGATATTGTCTTAGTTCCATTTTTATGCTCCTTTTTTTAAAATGGTAAATTTTTGTCTTTCATATAAATTTCCCCGTTTTGATGCTCCCGATAGAATCTTGTCATTACCGTGCTCCCATCTTCTCTAGGAGCACGCAATGTCGCAAGCGCAAAGTGTCCCTCAGCAACCGGTACACCGTCCGCAAAAAATACAAAATACGGATGTGGATTTTCTTCCCGATATTTTTCCCAAGTTGGCCCCCGTTTCCATGTTGGCGGGGGGTTCTGTATTCCCTGTCGTTCATCCCGTTCGTACTCCCCTGTTCCGGCTAATTTTGCCCTGAAATATGCAGGCGTTTTCTCTTTCATCTCTAACCTCTTTAATTATAATAACTTACAGCCTCATCCATCCGAAAAAACTACATTAGGCGCTTGCAGGCGGTAAGGAATTTTAAAACGTTATCGCCGTAACTCCTTTCATCCAAATAACTTACAAGCGCTTGCAGGCGTTAAGGCGGAAAAGCACGATACACCCTTCTATATATATATATGAGTTCTACCATTTTTCTACCATCTCCCTTTTTTTTTATATATATTTAAATTTTTCTATAAAACTTTCTATAGAAGTACCGCCTTAACGCCTTTTGTGGCTGTAACATATATATAAAATAATAAGTTACAAAAAAATCTGCATACCGCCTAATCAGGCGGTTTCACCGAAATCAGGCGGTATCGGGGGGAAAAAGGCGGTTTCTTTCATCATTTTCCCCTAATATCTCCGCTAAAAGAACATTATTTTTAAGATTCCATATTTTTGAGAGATTTTGTGAATTCGACCGCCTGTCTGAATAATAAAGCCTGAAAACACGGCAAAATTTTATTATCCAGCCTGTGAACGAACGCAACCTCAAGCTCTTGAAATCGCTTGTCCCTTCGAATTCGCCGGTAAATTTTTGGTATAGTTCTTTGCGGTCGAATTCCACATTATTACGAATTTCACCCGTCCGGAGCGCGTCAAGCATGAAGTCAACGAACTCTTTTGAAGTCTCAGAGATGGCAATTTTCAACGCCGAGTGCTCGTCCATCTGGTGCTCCGGTAGCCCGTGCTCCAGAAATAATTGAATGCTCCCAATTAGAAAACAATGGCTTGCTTCCCATTCTTCGGTGCTCCAATCGAAAATTAAATCGTGTCCAAAATCATCCCTGGGTGTGTGGTGCTCCCCGTAGTGGCTGCTAATCAGCACTTCAAATTTCCTTCTGTTCGTAGATTCATCTGTGCCACGAATAGAGTGATTTGTCGTTGTCAGAAATTTCGGACTCTGCTCGAATGGCACGACATATTCACCCACATATAATTTTCGCACGGTCATATCAGAAGTGATTGCAGAAAAAAGGAATTGAAAATTGAACTGTGGGTCGGCATCATCTATGAAAATTATCCTGGTATCAGGCGAGACTCCCTGAAAGAGGAACTGTAGGTTTGCATCTCTACCAATTTTTCGTCCATCTATCACGCAGGCATTGCAGTATTGGGAGATCCATTTTCCCAGCAGCGATTTCCCGGTGCCACCATTTGCGTCCGTGGCAATTTGGGGGATTACACCATCGATGAAGATGATTGCTTTTGAAAGTGAGTGCTGTTTGTAGTTGCTCGCGAGATAACCGAGTGCAACCCGCAAGCGTAACAGATTTTCTGGTGTTCCGGCTACATTTTCGCAGAACCGGTGCCATTCACCCATACCATCGTACCCCAAAATACGCCTGTCCCATTCGTACGGTAATAAGTGTCTCCGCCAAACCGGAAGTGGGAGTTGCGAATATTTAAATTCAAAAAAACCGTCGGCGGTTATTTTCAAAGCTTTGTTCAAAAAATACATCCAGACTTCTGTCCGGGTATCGCGGTTGAACTTATTTGGTAATTCCTGCAAATACCCCAATTTTGTACGGCTCCATAGAGAATCAATTGAGATTAGGAAATTCACGGTGTCTTTGTTCGAATGTTCCAGAATGTATTTTTGCGTGAAATTTTGCATCTTATCAACCTCAACAATTTCCACAAGGTTGTCTTGCAGCTGAACAAAAATAAAGTCGTCCCCTTCCCGGAACTTCCGGTACCCGCTTGCATGTAGGAAATCAATGAATTTTGCGAAATCTACGGTTCTTTTTACGCCGCCGCGTTCGGTATAAACGGTTTCTATGAAGAAATTTGGGGGGAGAATGTTGCCCTGTTCGTTCACTGTGTTCTCACTTAGGTCTGCCTTCTGTGCTCCCGGTCTTTGCAGTTTTTGGTTGTACTTTTCCGCCAATTCACGCACAGCAGCTTTTTCATCGCCGTTGTGTTTCAGAAGGGCGAATGTATCGAAATTTGAGAGACCGGTATGAAACGGAAAGGGGTGTGCATTCGAAGAAAATGAATAAACGCACACGCCGTTGTATGAAATCGAGACACCTTTTGTCTTTCCGGGGCGCGTGTAATATTTGTTTTGGTCTGTAGTTCTATAGAGGTTGAAACCGTTCTGTTCCAACAGGGACTCTATTTCCGCCGCCCCTTCACGGTTGAATTTTTCGTACACCGAGCCGGAACTTTGTCCGGCGGGCAATCCAGAAACGGGCTTCAATTTCATTTTTTTCGGTTCCGGTGGTTTCTCATCGAAGAGCTGCGCCTGGGACAGCAGCGTCTCCCGCTCTTCTGGGGACAGCACCGGTAATTTCAGCAAGCTGCCTTTCAACGCTGTGTACCCAGCAGTGGGTGCGACTATACAATATCCGCCCTCTGCCTTCACTTCAATCAGCGTCTCATATTTCCCCGCTTCCGGTGTTTTTTCCATGGCAAGCTTCGTCGAACGTGTTTTTTCATCCGGGCAACGGAATGCAAAATGGTAACCACCTCTTTGTGTGCGTTCTAAGTAGAATGGATAGCGATCCAAAATCTCCTTCACTTCCGGCATCGCCGCCCACTCTTTCATCGCACGGTGTGCGTTCCCGTAATGATTATCGAAATCGAGCACGACAAGACCGTCGGAGACGGCGCCCCCGATAATTGCAATTCCGTCCCCTTTGAAATTTTTTATTTCCTCTTTAGTCGGCAGGTTTTCCATCCATTGTTTGAACGCCGGGACAGTTGGCGCCTTTGTGTCCCGTCGCACCGGAAGGGTGGAAATACCGGCGCGGCGAAGCTGTTCCGCAAAATTTTGCATTATAATTTTGTACCTCAATATTTTAAATCAATAACATAACCATCTCCCCCCCTGGGAGCGGCAAAATTATAAACTATAATCTTGCCACCCCCCGAAATCAAATTTAACAGTTTTTGTCCCGTCCGGGTTCACGGTGGTGTTCCGTTCTGTATAAGCAGCCACCACACGGAACCCCAAACGGAGCAACCGGAGAACGATTGCAAATGTAAGAACGCTCTGTCCCTGAACCATAACGGTTATCATCCTATAATCTTCGCACCTATATTTATCGACTATTTCCCCGACGATTCTTACCGCCTCGCCTTTGATATCGGTTTCGAATTCAACAGCCGGAAATTGGATGTCGTCTATCACATCCCATCCAGCTTTTTGCGCTTCCGACCAACTTGATGACGGGTGATTAGAAAGATTAATTATTATTTTCATAGTTTTGTTTTCATATTCTTCCCGTCGTACCCGTTCCATATAGGGACTTTTCTCAACCTCTTCCCTGACATCTTCGAACGGGACTTCCCGGATGGCAATCTCCGGTGATTGCGCTGCGAGAAAATCGCCGGTGTCCGAGAGCTGCAATGCCAACAGCCCCGGCTTGAAAAATATTCCAATTACATTTAGTGGATTTTTTACACCGCAAAAAATGGAATCTTTCTCATCGGGACGGTAACGGAAAAATTTATACTTCTGGAATCTTTCTTTTATTTGCATATTTTTTATCCTTTCGGTTTTCTAAAAAAAATTATACGAGCGTTCGAAAACGCCCGTAAAGTTATTTCGGTTTAGAATGGCAAATCGTCCTCTCCCATTCTCTTTTTCGCAGCTTCCGGGTGGGGTGTAGTTGGCTCTGCAAAGTCATCATCTTCTTCGTAGGATGCCATCGCTGCGGCGTTCGTAGATACTGCATACCGTCTTAGTTCGTCCAAAGACAATTTTTGTTCTGGGTCATAGAGAACCTCGCAGACATGAATCTCTTTTTCGCCGAACCGTTTTGTTTTAACTTGCATCTTTCCTTTGTAGTTAATTCGAACTAGAACACCTACGGGAATTTCTTTGAGTTTGAAGTTCAAATCGCCCGAACCGTAAACGGTTTTCACGGCGCCCTTTTTGGAGACAAACTTGTGAATCGTCTGTTCACCGTACTGGGTGTCCCGTTTTTCACTTCCGACAAAGAAGACTTCAAACGGTTTATCTATCATTTCCGGGGTCATTATGTTCGTTGTCCCGGCGGTAACTTCTTGAAAAGCCATATTAGCTCTCCTTTCTGTTTTTTTGTTTTTGATTATGTGTGTGTTTAATAATAATTTCAAGCGGGAGTTCCACCGGCTCCGGGCGGTTTGCGCTCTGGTACATTTTCCAGACCGTTTGCACTGCTCTGAACCGTGCGAACTCTTCACGCAGGTTCGCGACAAGGGTCGTTCCCAAACCTTCTACCCCTTTTCGGTTCTGCGATTGCGTGTGCACGATAAGTCCACCTTTCAGCCCTTTTTTCTCACAGGCGGCTGCATAAGCCCCCAGCTGCATCCTGGCTTCAGCACCAACGGTGCGCCCCGTTTTGAAATCGACAATGTAATATCCGGATTCCAGTTCCAACGGTTTTGCACCGTTCACTTCGTATGTGCCACCCGCAATTTCCACAAGCAAGTCAACCGTGCCTGCGAAATCGTACTTTGGAGACCAAACTACGAATTCAGTTTTCACCACCCGAGGTTGCACGATTTCAAACCACCGTGCTATTTTTTGGAGAGAGATATAAGTGAATTGGTCGTCAACAACGATGTCCGACGGGGCGTATTGCTCACCCGGTTGGTACCACCGTATTTTCGCACCGTATCTGAGTGCTTTCTCAACGGCGCTATGAACAGCGCTGCCTTTTTCAGCGGCTTCTTTCATTATCTTATCCGCCGCTTCGTTCCCTAAGTTCCCCCTCCACTCTATTAGGTAAGGCTTTGGATAGGCACTTAGAATCGTGGTCACAGACGGATAAGCAACACCATCTTTCCAATAGTACCGGGAGTCCATGTATGTGAATTTCCCAATATTATCACCCATTTTTCACCCCGCTACTTTTTAATTCGTTGTTTGCAATGTTTAATAATTTTGTCAATTCATAATTGCGGTCTCGCAGGTCTTGAATGTCCTTTTTCAGAACCTGCTCTTTTACGATTCTGTCCCATTCATCACAGTGTACGAACAGCGTACAGGTGATGAAACCGAGCAGAGTGCCAATGAAAAAAACAACAATTAAGATAATCAGTTCCATTGTTTTCTCCTTTCTGCTATCAGATTTCTGATTCTACCTGTTGTAATTGTTTCTTTTTTCAGAGCGCGCAACACTGTATTGTAGTGTACACGCAATATCCGCGCAACATCCCCGATTGTCAACCCGACACCGTGGATGTCTTTTTTCGTTATTTGCATCTTTTTTTTCCTTTCTATTTTTCATCCCCGGCTGGGATGCTGCTTTCCTTGCGGAAAGTCTCCGCTAATTTTATAAGCAATTCCCGTTCCCTTTCGTCTGCATCGCGTGGCTCCACGATTTCAACGCTGAGCGGATCTCTATATTCCGCCGGGATGATGGTGGGTTCTGACATCTCTATTAATAGTTGCGCTTCTGTTTCAGAGACAATCTCCCAGCCGCTTGCCAAAATAGCGATAAAAAATGGCAGTTTGCCGGCGACGCTGACACGGTACACGGCGAATCTGTCGAGGCTGATAGTTGTGAAATCAAGCCCTTCAAAAAGACCGATTTTTACCGCGAGAAATTTTCCCGGCAAGTTGGGGCTGTATAACAGCAGTTCTGATACCTGGAAATCGCTCCCAGTAAGTACAATGTAATTTTTTTCTTGTTTGATGTTTAACATTTTTCATTTCTCCTAAACGATAAAAATGTTTTCTAAACATCTATAACTTTCCTGGACAATGTCCCTGTCTCTCATCAGCCATTCCTCGTAAATGGCTGCTGTCGCGCTACGTGATTTCCCCCGTCGTGCCTGATTCACAGCAGATGTATCCGGGAGATCGTACGGCTCGTAGCTTGCAAAGAGGGCGAATATTTCATCCGCCTCTTTTTCGGAAACTATACCCACACAGTGGGATAGATCCGCGGTTCTGATATAACCGCCGATTCTTGTGGCCACAAAAAATGGCACTCCTAAGTATGGATTTTTTATTCCGAAGGTATAGCATGATTCCCACTGAAACTGAGCTTCTATACTGAGCATCATAAATGCTATGTGCTCAGTTTCTTTGGTCCCAAATGTTTCCGTTTTTCTAAACGGAATGTAAATTAAGGGGGGAAGATTTATTGGCGCCAGATTTAAGTCGGCGCCGTATTTGTCCCCCTCTACTTGCCATATTTGGCCCGCTGCGAATTCCGGTTTGCGGGGGCCATTGTATTTTTTCTTAAGGTTTCCCATGAACTTGCTGTGTTCCGCAAGTCTGCGAAGACGGGATAACATGTCCCGTCTATTCTCCACCTCTACCATGCTAGGCGGTATTGGTGGATTTTGCGCACGGTCAACCAAAAGCTCCAAGTTCTCCACACTGGAACCCGCTAAGAGACGGAACTTTTTCAGTTCCGTCTCACTCATCTGTCCGTTTAGGAATCTGTCCACCTGCTCCATCTGGAGGGTTCGACAGTCCTCGAAACACCATTCTGAAAGATTTTGCGTTCTCATTTTATTTGCTCCTTTTTATTCAAAGATTGGTAAATTACGCAGGGTGGCAATGTGCACATCCTGCGCT
>JAIXKT010000036.1:17716-19228 GCA_026932145.1 Bacteroidia bacterium | reverse complement strand
CATATATAGGGAACCCATGTTTATTACACAGTTCCAAAAAGTACGCGCGTGCTTTTTTTTCGTATTCGGCGAACGGGAACGCCGGTCCCGGGTCGCACCTCTGCAGACTTAGGTTGCTGTGTTGCACCACACCTTTTTTCTGTGCCACCGCCCGTTCATACCGGTAATCAGCATGGAATTCCAGGGGGATCCCGTGATTGTAGAGGATATACGCAGTTAGTTTCGCAACCGTTTCCACCTGCTCCGGCGGATAAGGATCCCAAAATTGGTACCCTTGCCACGGTTGCGCTGATTTGAACGGCATGCCATCATCGTATATCACCCATTTCCCCCCGGCCATCCAGTAATACCGCCCGCCGGTATATTTCAGGAATGCCTTATTCGCCATTTCGCACTGTATCGCCTGCTTGTCGTACCCAGCACCCATTGCAGAGGCGTACGCCCAATAATCTTCCTCGAAAAACTGGTAGAGAGTCCCATCTTTATCGGCGGCGAACATAGTTGCAATTGCTCCCTGTCTATCATTCTGCCAGACCTGTCGCAGATATTTCACAGAAGAGCTCTGGGTGCAATGCAGAACGAAATTACCGCCCTGTTTGCTTGTTTTTTGCACAATATATTCGCCTGCTGGGAGCGGGTCGAAAACATATTTCAAATCAGTGTAGCATTCCGTAATTCGCTTAAATTTTCGTGTCATTTCCGTATTCTCCAAATGAAATAATATCCGATAATGAAACCGGCGCTAAAACAAAAATAAATAATAACAGCGTCCCACCACCATACAAGAACGGGGGTGTAAAGTAGAACACCTGCAATAATTGCGCAAACCATGCAAAATTTCATCAGGTGCCACCCGCCTGCTATGAAGGTAAGAACATGTTTTAAAAGCCAACTTCGCAAGCGTGGCATCCAGGAGCCCCGTTCCAACCACCACTCGGTCTGAAATACAAAATGGCTTGCGTTGAATTTTATTTCGTCCATTGCGCCGTTAAGGATTCCGGCGAGAAAAAAAAGGATAAAAGTGCTCAAAGTGCCAACAAACCTCCAATTGTAAGAACCGCCGTCGTAATTGCGCCAAACATGAATGTATCATACCATGGCTGTTCAATTTCCGTAATGGTCTCAACTCTGATTGTATCTACTGTGGTGAGCTTGAGTGTGTCAATACGGGTGATTTCTCTTAAAATCTGCACCGGCTCTATCTCAACACGAATGGAATCCGTCGCCGGAAAAGTAGTAACCTGTGCCTTGCTGCCTTCTGGTGTCTCAATTTTGTACTGCGAACTATCGGCGCCAAATTGTTCAACCGGCGGTGTGGTGGAAACATAAACTGGGAATGGAACAAATTTTGTGATGGTGTCAGGCACGCCGGGGATGAACAAAGTATCGGTTTTCCCCGGTAAATAAACGGTGCGTTCTTTTATGGTGGGTGGCGGCGCCGGTTTTATAAAAGCAAAATAAATTACTGCAAGGGCAAAAACACCGGCAACCACCCAGCTAATCTTTGTTGTC
>JAIXKT010000036.1:11077-17706 GCA_026932145.1 Bacteroidia bacterium | reverse complement strand
TGTTGTCATTCAGAACTTTCTTCGTGAAAACATTCCCGGCGTAGTATATACCCGCAATTTGTGTCACGGAGCCGGCAATTGCGAGTGAGAAAACACTAAGGTCTGTAATTGTAGCATATAGCAGAGCAACCACCATTATAGAGGTGTAAATTGCCAATGAGAGAAGGAACGCTATAAATTTTCGTCCAAAATACATAATTAATGCTCCTTTTTATTCTTCCAACCATTCACGAAAATAATTCGTGTTTTTTTCTATATTTTTCAATTTCTCCATTATCATCTCCTGTTTCAATTCCATCGCTCGGATTCGTGCTTCATGCTCCGCCAACAAGCGCCCCTGCTCTTCGGTCTTCGAGCTAAGAACGATGTAGTTGGAGAAAAAAACGGCAATTGTAATTATTATTCCCCAGGCGTTATTTTTAACGAATATCAGCAGTTCGTTTTTAGCTTTCTCCATTTTGCCTTAATCCTTTCGCAATTTTCATGTTCCTGCCGTAAGCCCGGCAAGATTGAACATATCCGTCATATTCCTGATACTCAGTTGATTCTTTATCAAGTTTCAACATTTTTATTTCATCATCCAATGAGTACTTCTCATGGATTTTTCTCTTCATAATCTCGTCTATATCTTTGTACATCCGGCAACTTTTCAGCTCCTCTTCCACCTCTACAAAAGTTTTCTCCGTAACATTGCACTCTTCATGTTGCAATGCAAGAAATGGTACAGAATCAGGTATATCAACTCCAACAAGTGTATCGGTGTAATACACTGTCTCAACCCCGTCAGGAATGATAATATTAAGCGTAGTGACATCTGTGACAACTTTAGTAAATCTAAAATATTTCATATCATTTCCTTTCTAAACATACAAACATGAACGGGCTGTTATTGTGATTGAGCTTGAGGTTGCAACTTGGTTTAAATGAAGATACCAAACTCCCGCTGCTGTTGAATAATCCCACACACCGCCCCTAACCGGGGTTGATTTCAAACCTACTGATGTGTATAAACTATCTGTCCCGAAAAGATTCGTACCAACATTACTCCCACTTTCAGGCACAGATGGTATTCCAGCACACGCACGCTGCCAACTGTTGTTGTGAACAGTTGTGCAATCCAGCACCTGTTTCCTTCCGTTTCCAAAGCGAGCACTTACAACATTTAGAATAAACGGGAATGTGAATTTATCATAGATTGCCAAAAAGTTTGCAGTTGGCGCTCCTTCATCGCAATAATTATCGGTCACGCCCCCGACACCGCCCGTAAGTATTTTTACATTTGCCGTCGTTTTTAGAATATATGTATCTGATTTTACAGCGAAATATCCCATTGTATAATCAGTGCCTATAGCACTTGTATCGATAATATTCCCGTTATAACCTAAATTAAAAGTATCACTATCAATTTTTAAAACTTGAAAATGCTTATATTTCAACAAGTTATTCCATTCTGAAGATTCGAACCCCCCTTGAATCGTCACTATATCCCCGGTTGAAAAACCATGTCCAACAACCGTAAATACTGCATTTATTGCTCGTGTGATTCCGGTGATTGATTGTATTGTATAACCACCACTTGTAAGCCCGCTTACGATTTCAGATAAGTTGCCGTTCAGGTCAGCCACTCCGCAATCTTGACCGTTATGTGTGGTCTTCGCAAAGGTACTCCCACCACCGTTCTTTCGGGCTTGATTTTGTGTTCCCCAATAACTATCATCACATGTTGCAAAAGTACATGCAGCATCAGAAATGTCAGCACCGCTATTATTGTTCCCCTTTGGGAACACCTTATCTCGAGCGCCGGCGCTGGATTCCAAAAACCAAGCACAAAATGTTGTATTCGATGATGCCTGTCCGTGTGCCATTGAAAGAAGTGATAGTGCACCATAAACATAAACGGGCGGAACACAGAAATCATTCCCCCGTGATTTCGCAGCGGAAAATGCACCGGCGTAACTATCGGTCGGTGTCTGTCCGTTAGATAGACAATTCGAAAAACTGCCTGGATACGACGGGTTCCCCGATGTGCGTTTAAGAGATGAAAAGGAGCTAAGTGGATTCGAAAGAGCAATAGAGCTTGCAATCCCCGCCGTACCATCAGCGTAATTAGTTAGACTCCACTTGTATTTATCGACGAAAAATCCATCAACCTCCGCCCCTGCATTTATAAATGCACGATGAAGAACGAAGCCGTCAAGGTTAGCTTCTGCTTCCGAAGCATACCACCTTGTCCCCCGTATTTGAACGGAGTTATAAACATAAGCGCTATTTGCGGTGTAAGTACCGGTGTTGAAGTTAGAAGTAATCTTGAAAATTTTTGAAGTGGTTATCGCCGAAATGGTATATTGTCCACTTGGAAGAGCAAAACCCGTTGCACCTTCAATATAAACTTTCTCACCAACTTTGACGAAATTATGGTCATTCGTACAGGTAACGGTAACTTCCGTACCGTCGCCCGTCATGTTGGCAATCTCACCATGCGAAATCTTAAAGTAAAACTTTGGAATCCAACACATTATCGAATTATCAACAGTAACTTTATAGTTACCATACTGCGGATTGGACTTGTTCAAGGTTCCTTCTAAGGAAACAATACCTGCAGGCAGTGTATCGGGATACACCCCAACTCCAAAACCTTCTTCGCCTGGGTTGCCGATGTTGTTAGTCGGTGGTACGATGTTGAAAAGTTTTGCTTTTATTTTTCGAGCACCGAGCGCTGTCCTAACGGCGAGAAGATCGTCCCCGTCCACAGCTTCCTTTTCTTGCAAGGCAGAAACATAATCACGGTAATTTATTACATCGTCAGCCATTTACAAATCTCCTTTTATTTTTTTGCCGTTATCGTCAACAATGTAGTTACCACTGTCATCGATAAGGAAACCTAATATTCTTAATGCTTTTTTCCGTATCCCGTTAAGGCTAAGCCCTAATTTTAGCAGCAGACCCATTTTCACACCTCCGTTGGAGAGCTGTATATACACACAGAACCCGTTGCAAGTTTCAGAGCAACAACCGGGATTCGCACCACCTGTCCTGCTGTCCAGACGAACCTGTTCGCCGGTGTGGTGTCATCTGCAAGTTTATTGCCAACCGAAGCTGCATCCTTAATTTTGCTAATCGTAGTTGAAGCCGGGGTATAAGTATGGAAAGTTGTGCCATCTTCCAATATCTCCACATATTCACCCGCCGTCCCAATTTCTGCAAGCACATCAATTGTAGCGGTCGTCGTTACAAAAATTTGTTTGCCGTATGCCATAATATTATCTCCGTTTTTAAATTTGAATTAATCGAAATCGTACGGTTGGAATCCCATTAACCGCCTCAATCGATTTGTCGTAAATCAAAAAATATTCCCAATCGTTCAACCCCGCCGGAATCAACGTTGGATAATTAATTTTTACTTGATCACCAACTTCGTATTTTATGTGATTTTTGAAATCACCCTGATACTCAACCATCGCCCGGAGCTGCGTGTAGAAATCTATCGTACTTTTTGCAATCCGGTGCATCGTTGTATCCGTCGTCGGTTTTGAGTCCATCCCGTTATAGATGTTTTCGTATATTTTTCCATATTCACGACCAACTTGCCGGTATTTCATCTCAGCTGATGCACACTTACCTTCGTATGTAGCTCCCAGCCCGTATGTGGAACCCGTAGGGGAACACACCATTTCGTACCGTCCATCGACACCGTGCTTGAAACTGTATTGCGAATATAGCGAATCCAGCGGAGACAACCAAACTTGTAATAATGGGACTCCGTTTTGTTTCAGCGGGTTGCTGAAAACACCGTCCACTGCTGATTTTCTGTCCAGGCACGCAAGCCGGTATCGCATCCCCGATTTTGTCAAAAACAGATGAAAATCTTGACAGATACTGTCTATTATATCTCGCATGGATTCTCTTTCTGTGAAATACCGTGCCAATTGATACCCATCACGGGTTCCGTTCGTTGTGTTCCCCACCACATCGAAGCTTGCCGTATCAATCAGATTATCCCCCTGTATATTTGTAATGGTGACCCAATCACCGGCGGCCATAGCATCACTTATATCCGCATCCGCCAATATTACTTCTTGTGTGCTGCCATCATAGCCCGCAATGTAAGTTTTGAACCCCGTACTGTGATTATGCCAAATTGCATATTTGTAATAATCATCTATTTTCACGGTGAGCGCCCGCCCGTTCACAGTACCGTCAAGAACCGCTTTTGTCGCACTGGAACTTGTATCAATCCGTCTGTTCCGTTCCACGAACAGCCAATCACGCAGGATGGACTCTATCACATACGCCGGGTTCTCTATCATGTCGCCGATTGAGTAGCCGTTCGTCCGGTTTAATGCACCCGTCTTCTGTATCCAACGTCCAAAAATTAAACCCTGCAGAAAAAATGCGTCCGTGAATTCATATAATTTTTTTTCATCCGTTAGCTGCTGTTCAATTTTTGTATTGTTGGCTAACCAACCTCTCATCAAATATGCCATTTCCGTGTCCTATTAATGCCTACTTCCCCCTGTTGTTGTTCGTGGGAATCTTTGGGGGGTGAGTTTCCAAAGTACAATGTAATTAAGCTGCAGATAAATCTCTCTTATCAATATGTCCCCCGGGTCATGCGAATCTCCGGAAACATTCGTAAGCACCCATTGCAGCCCTAATAACTCACCCCAGTCCCATGGCAAGTTACTGTTGCTCTTCCCGTCCACGACATTCCCAAATTGGTAACGGGTAAATTTGTATGTCCCAAAATCACCTTGTGTGTCGTATCCAGTTGCACCGGTGTACCCAGCACCACCGGCTTTATTTTCATTGTAAAATTCAATTTTCAACGCCCGGGTCTCGCCTGGTGCTGAGGTCTTCCAAAGCACTACAAGCTCAATATCAGTGAGACCAATATTCGGGCTCCCAAAATCGTGAGTGATTCCCGAATCAAATTGGAACCCCAATTTTTTGCTGTTCACTAAAGTCAAACTTGTGGAATAATTTTCTTCTTGAAACAGGCTCAAATCTGTTACATCCGTAAACGCCCCCGGGATAAGTTTTCTAATATAAACAAAACCGTCAACCCAGCTCCCGGCTCTCGGCGCTGTTGTAAGCAATCGCACAGTTGTCCCGTTCACATTGTTCACAGTATCACCGGCAACCGGTGCTATTTCAAGGTAATTTTCCTTCCCATCTATCTGTCTGAATACTCTATGCTTTCCATCGTGGTCATAGAAGGTCTGCTTGCATTCGTGTCCCGCCCCTATGAAAATGAGACGCTGCATGTCAACCAAAATTGCGGGCGTTAACCGGTATTTTCCCTGTTCCGGAATGTACCGGTCGAAACCGCCGTAAACAATGGGTAGAAATTTTCCAATGGATTCTTTCGGGGCGCGTGGGAAATAAGTGTGCTTGTCGTCTGTTTCCTTCTGGATTTTCCATACGGGTAGAAAATCAAAATCAAGATTTCTTTCCACCGCCTCTATTGCGAACCCCGCCGAGTCAAACTGGTAATTTTCCACGAAAGCATCGCACAGCCATGTAATTTCTGCCTGTGTAGTCGCCCCTTCCCAGATGAACCCCAAGCGGCAAGGTGCTAAGTATATTTCGGGAGCTGCGGCTGCTGGCATGAAAGAGTCTATTGTGTACGCGCCATAATTCACAAGTGTGAAGGTGAACCCAAAACGGGAGCCGATCCCACCCATCTCATCCGCCGGGATGCTCTGCCCGTGGAATGCAAGAGAATTTTTCTGCAACGCATTCCGATAATCTTTCCCACTCAGAGCTACATAATTGCGTCCCACACCGGAGCAAAAGCGTTGCACCCCGGTGGAGAGCTCCAGCTCTATTAGCCATATAATTTTATTATCATCACCCGGGGTCTGTGCCAAACTTAACATCTTACCGCAAAGCCTCCTGCCTGCTCAATATCGCCCGTGTTCTTGTTGCTGTCTTCGCTGTTGCCACAAGATCACCATCAATCCATATCTGTGTCACCGGTCTCGCGCTGTCCCCGGAAAATAAATCACCCACACCTGAAATTAAAGTGCCCAGCCCCGGAACAAAAAAGTCTAACAAAGAAGATGCAAGTTTTTTTGCACCAAGCTCTAACAGAGATTGGCTGACACTTGCAAGGAACTTTTCTAGAAGCGAGTGAGCTTCACCGAATATAGATTGCCATGCCTTAGAAAACTCAGATTTGAAGGTTTGCACGAACGGGTCAATGAAAAGATCTTTGTAGAGGCGCGCTTTTTCTTTGGCTTCTTTTATGTCCCTTTTATCCCATTCTTTCATTGCTTCCCCAACAAGTTGTTCCGACGACTTTTTCGGTTTTGGGACTTTCGGTAACAATTCAATTTGCGTGTTTAACTTTGGGAGAGGGGCCTGTGGTACATCTTTTTCTTCTGCAATTATTCCCCTCATTTTATTTATCAATTTAGCATAATCATTTAAATAAATCTCAAATTTTTTAAGGTTGTTAAACTCTTTGGTCTCCGGCTTCGTCTTCCCTATCGCCATGTTTAAATCTGTAAACCATTTTGTAAACTCTTCCGGTTTTGGCAACTGATTTAAAAGCTCTTTTGTCTCTATTGCTTCTTGTATCTGCTCAATTAATGGTACTTCCGCCTTAGTTTTCGGTGTCGTAGTTT
>JAIXKT010000036.1:0-11067 GCA_026932145.1 Bacteroidia bacterium | reverse complement strand
CGGTGTCGTAGTTTTCGGTGTCGTAGTTTTCGGTGTCTTAGTTTTCGGTGTTTTTGCGGGCTTCCGTGTCAGCCCCACGGTGTCCAGAACATTCGCAATTCGCTGCAATTCCTTAAATGAGTTTATGCTTGCTGTGATTTCAGAATAAACCGTTTGGTAGGTTTTTAGTTCAGTCTCAATATTTAATTTCTGTTCCTCTAATTGCTCCATTCTCGCTGCTGGACCGGCGCCCGATACAAGTGGCATTCCCTTCGTGCTCGCAGTAATTTTTAGAATTTCGTCATTAATCCTCCTTAAAGCAGCTTTGTATGTATTTATTGCCCCCAATGTTTTGCTTTGCGAAGCTTGCAAAGTTTGAAGATTTGACCCGCCCTTAAAAGCTTCAAGCGGATTCTTAAGTGTCAATACCCCCTGCAAAGCAGTTTGCACATCATCTACAGCGTCCTTCGCCGTATGTGCCTGTCCTGTGAAAATCTGCAACGCTGTAGTCGCAAGAGAAATAGCAAAAACAACCCCCATCGGTCCCGAGAGGCTTTGTGCCATTAATTTTAGGGCTTCCTTTGCGCCCCCCGCTTCTTTTGAGAGATATGCGAATTGTTGGGAAAATTGAGTTATGTTGTTGGAAACCCCCATTATCCCGTAGGGTGCGTCCTGGATGGTCTGGTTGAAAGAGAGCATCGCCGATGCACCACCTGACACTCTTTTATTGTACGCATCCAGTTCAGCTTTCGCCCTCTTCGCCGCCTCTTTCTGTTCGTCTATCGCCTTTGAGGCGCCTTTAGTAGTGTCCTTGAATTGCTTTATCGCACTTTCCGCCTGCGCCGTATCAGCGGTTATTTTGACCGTTACTTCGCGTGTATCAGCCATTAGAAGAGCCCCCCTCGCGGTTCGAATCGACGCAATATTGTAACGGCGGTACGCCAAACCATACCATCGCCGTAAGCGATGGGGTTGAATTTGTAAAATTCATAAAGTTGGATAAGCTGGATGGAACGGGGGTCGAAAAATTGTGCAACTCCAGGCTCCCCTTCCCGGGGGTTGAGAAGCCCAAATCTGTCAAGTGTCGTTTCGATTGTGAATTTTTGTTTTGCATTTCGTTGTTCGAATTCCTGTTTTTCCTGTTCAAATACGGCGGTGAACCATTCTATGAATTCGTCGTGCGTCTGCAGGACAACCTGTTCCCCGCTATATGTATCCGTCAGAGTCAGCGGGTACTCTTTCGCCGTCCCGCTTTCGATGTCTCCGTGGTAGTAGAAGTATCCGCAGAGACTAATTTTTTTTTATCAATCGGCGTAAAATCAATTTGCCGTTTTATTTCGCCGCCCCAAGCTTCGGCAAGAAATGGGTTCGCCATCAAAGCGCCCCAAAGCTGTGCGTCTAATTCGGTGCCTTCATAGTTCAATTTACATTTCACTTCCTCGTCTGTTCTTTCATCCGTGATTCCCCGCCAATCTTTCACACAATATTTTACTAAAAGACCGTAGTACTGTGCAATTATCTCAAGCCGCCCCGATTCTTCCGGCTCCATATATCGCAGAGTTGAGAGCTTAGCCATCAGTTCCGCCTCTTGACGTGGTGTCGGATATTCAATTTTTATCTCGACACCTTCACCAACCTTAACCCAATCAGAGAGGTCGTTGTCTCTTAAGAAAAGTTTCATTCTAATCTCCCTATTTTATGCCACATCAATAAGTTGTGTGAGCGAACACATAGTAACTTTCAGCGCTTCCCCGCTCGCCGGCTGTTCGCATTTCAATGTTCCCTTAAGAACCCATACATTATTCTCAATTGCCGTCTCCAAATTTATCAGCGCACCCTTTCCTTCTATTTCCAGAAAACCCAATTGTCCCGTTGTCCCCGTACTAAGTTTTATAGTGGCTTCAGTGCCTTCGACAAATTTATTCTTCAGTGCCTGTGTCGTTGAATTATACGGCAACGAAAATTCAATCTGTGCTTCCGGCGAGACCCTTAGATTTGTGGGGCGCCCGCCCGTTGTTTTGCAGTCCGAGGTTACATTATTATTTATGGTTAGACGGAACTCCTTGAAACACCCCGAATAGGTGATTGCATCCGTGATGGAGAATGCAAAGGCATTCTGATTATTGTATGGGACAACCGCCGGGGGTGTAGGAAAGGTTAAATCCCCGCTTGTTGGGTAACCATCGTGGTACCCGGCTGCGAATGTGCAATCAACCTGTGCGAACCTTGCCGTTCCCTGTGCGTTCGGGTTCACGGAAAAATCAAGCGTGTCCACTATGCAATCACTGTAAACATCAACAAGCTCCGACCCAGTTGTCCCCGTCTCGTCTATAGCTATTATCGCCAACGGCGGCGAAACATTTGGATTTGAGTTCCCCTCTGGTTCATACGGATTCGTGAAATCCGGTAAACTGTCTTTGGCAAAAAATGTGAAAACCTGCTGGTAATTATCGGGGTTGGGGACAGTGTAATCTGTTTCAGCAGCTTTAAAAAGTGCCAAAAAGAACAAAAGCGGCAACTGTTCCCGTATTGCAACTCCACCAAGTTTGACATGATGCAGGCTACTTTGTGCGTCCGTGAACGAACGGGCTCGCTCCGCAATTAGCCCCTGAGCACTTGTCAGCTGGTACTCTTCCCTGCTCACCGTCGGTTTGTTTCCCGCAATTTTTTCGGGCTCCATGAGCAATGTGTAATTTGCAGCTGTTGTGGTACCTACACCAATATCCCCAGTTGACCCAAAATTTAATTTGTGCCAAAAACCTATTTTCGCTTTTCGTGCTATGTAATCAGCCATTTTGTTTTATCTCCTATTTTATGAACTAGCCCCAACCTCAAGTGTGAAACTTGCCTCTGCCTGTCGGTTTTCAACCGCTGTGAAGCTCACGCCGTCGATGAGGTTATAGTTGTATGTATTCAAAATTATGTTTAAATTTTTAAGAATATCACTTTTAAATGTTTCGTAATCAAACTTTTGGACAATTAAGTACAAAGTTACTTTTACCGTGTATCGTCCCAAAACCATCCCAGATGTCAAATCATCAACATTGCCCGCCATCAGTTCGCATCGCAGGTATTTCTCTTTTTGTACTATAGGTATTTGCCCGGTGGATGTTACATCTTTATCAATTTCTTTGTAGCCGGAGAACTTCGCAAGTAAATTTCCAACTAAAGCCGCCCGTTCTGTCTGCCAATCTGCCAAAACCGTTACCTCGTAAACCTTACCTGTTTAAGTTGCTTAAGATTATCTGCTCCATCCACCACCCCGTCTCCGTTGGTATCATATACGGTTACAAGCGTCGCAAATTCCTGTTCATATAATTGCCGGTATCGCTCTGCTTTTTGTTCGAACAGATCACCCGGCTCGGCGGTTATGCTTTCGAAAATCAACTCTAAGCTTTTGTATAGGTGCACCATGTATATTGCGGGGTCAGTGAGATAAACTTGCAACCGGTTTTCTACAAAATACTCACCACTTAGTTCTATAAAAAAGTCCCGGTCCATATATGGCAAAATTGCCCCAAAAACACGGTCTGTTATCTCAGCTTCCGAAAAAACCGCCCTGCCGCTAAATTCTACCCCCACAGAGTACTCAGGTGGCAACATTCCCGTTACAATTAATAATGTGTTCGGCTCTGTATAAGGGAAGTCTCCATTGTAGTGTTTATTCAGGTCTCCAACATTTGGATTGTCGTTGTTCCATATATAATTTTTAATCCCAATTTTATTTAAATCCAGCCCCATCGCCCGGAGACGATTGTCAATCACTACCTTCGCTTCCGCAATCAACCCAGCGAATGCGGTGGCATAAGCTGGGTCAAATGATTGCAGTGCAGGCTCCCGCCCCAAAACATTCCGGTAAGTCAAACCCGTATGTAAAGCCATAGCTTAATACTCATCAACCCCGGGAGTCCCGGTGTTTTCCTTGATGTAATTCAGAAAAGTTTCACCATGTTCCGGGCGCACACGGCTAAGGATAATCGTCCCGTTCGACGCCAATTCATACACTTGTTTTGGCGTCAAACCGGTGAACCCGTCGTCGGTTGCGGAGATAATTCGCTGTCCATCAAGGGAGAGAATCAAGCCTTGAGCCGGTTCCGTAATATCTGGGTAATGCTGTCCCGTCTCTGTTGTGCGCACGAAATTGTTCCGTGGTCTAACCGCAATACGGGTACCGTCTATTATCGTTGCCCGAAAACCGTACCGCTGTGCATGTTCACTCAGACGGTAAAAATCGGCAGGAGTTTCCCCCTGCCTTTGTTTCACTTCTTTTGCCATACTAAATTAATTCTCCTTTCGGAAGACCACTAAGAAAACCGCAACTTTCTGTGTCCCAACCACAACCGTGTTGCCGGTGCTCTTAGCTGTCAGGGATATTTTCAGTTGGTTGTGCTGCATGAGCGAGTCCCGTTTGAAATATTTCGTACAAACCCCGTAAGCTGTTCCGCTTCCAGTAGTTGTTTGGTCTCCGGCAAGCGAGATTGTCTTACCTGTGTTGAAATATGAGACACGCTGCGAACCGGTGCCGATGTTTGGAAGGTAAGTTATTACACCCAGCGCGTAACTTAAATCCTTGCTAATCGAGACCGCCCCGCTCTGCAAGACACTGACACCAACAGAATCATACGGGGGGAGACCTGTAAGGTCAATGTACCCCGTTTTCGTCTGGCTGTTCGAAATCGTGTCCGCAAATACAAGTCGTAAATCACTTTTTTGCGCATAAATCCCGGCAGTGAGAAATACTGCCAAAAATAAAAATTTTTTTATTGCATTCATTTTTCCCATTCCTTCCTTACTTAGTCAAGTACTGAATTAACCCGATCTGCCTGTCATCGCTCGCAACCTTCGTCCAATTGGCTCCGGTTGCAAGGTCTGTATCAGATGGATTCGTTGTTTGGTCGGTGAACGCGAGTCCAACTGGATGCACGAGGTACGATGCCCTAATAATTATGGTATCTACACCGCCGCTGTTCAACGGGTCTCGTGCAATCTCGAAATCTGCAATTACACCTGTTCCGGTGTCAACCCTTGTTACATTTTTAGCGCTGAATGTTTGCGCGGGGCGGTTGCGGAATTTAAAGATTATGGCACCCGGTTTCGCAAGATAAGTTTTATAAACGGAGCTCACGGCGGTAAGCGCATCCTCCGCCCCAACGGTCATTCCCAGAGCTGTGAAGATTCGCCCGCTATCAACCGTAACTGTGGATGCGCCGGCTTCAACTGCAATCTTTTTCGTAAGCATGTCGTTATAGACCTTACTGTTGCATATCGCAAGGGTCAAATCTTCGAAGGAATCACCCAGCTTGAATTTCGCCGCCTGCAGTCCTTCTAATGAGACCGTGTTCCCGCTATCATCGTGAACATGGCTCCCGAGCAGGGCGGCTGCAAAAATACCGGTGAGTGCAGAAATGGTGGTATAATTCACTTCACGCGCCAATATGGTGGCTGCCTGTATCGCAACCTCTTCCGTCGGGTCGTTCGCAGAAACAATTTTCACAATTTCCTCGCTCGCAATCGCAATTTCGCGTTCCAACCATGCAGCTCTATCGTTCGTCTGTGTGAGCTTCCCAGGTGTGAGTGTGTTACCACTCGCAATACTTGTCATGCGACTGGAAACTGGACTGTATTGCGGTAATGAGACAAATTGCCCCGTTTCATTTGCAGAGATTACTGCGTCCGGAGCGGGGCGCAATACCTCATTGTAGAAACGCAGTTTATCCGAAAAAACGGCTGAAAGCGCTTCCTTGAAAATGTTGGACTGAAATTTTATGTCCGTCAAAGCAGTAGTTGCCATTACAATTTCCTAACTTTTAGTTGTACGAATTCTTTGTATTTTTCGGGCGCCTGTTCCGCAAACATCTCCCTCTGTTCCGGTGTGAACCGGAGATAGTCAGAATAAGTTACCTTGCTTGCGTCTAAGTACCCCCGTCCTGTTCTACCTGCATCCGCCGTTCCAACTTTTGCAGCCGTGCCTTCCAGCTCGGTATATTCACGGAGCTTCGCTATATCGAATCCGTCTGCAAACTTCCGTTTCGCTTCCGGCAATCTTTCTAGCAGATCCGCTCTAATTTGGGATTCCAATATATTATATTTTTCTTTCACTTGCAATAGTTCATCCCGTTCCTTTTCTACGGTTACTAATTTTTCACCTGTCGTTTCCGCAAGCTCCTTGTATTTCCCCTGCTCGCGCAAAGCATCCTCTTCTTGCTTACGAATTCTCTTTTTTAGTTCGTCCCGCTGCTTTATCACATCTTTTAGTTCATTTTCTAGATATTCCCGCCGGGAGTTGATGTTGCTGTTAGTTGTTCCCGCTGCTTCACCCACCGGTGCTGTATCCACAGTATCCGTCGGGGCGCCTTCCAGCAAGCTTTTGTTTTCTTCTAACATTTTATTAATCCTTTATATTTGTTCAAAGTTTTATGCGTATTTCTTTTTTACCTACTATTTTCTTTATTGTTTCATCCGTTACCATTTCCACGAACATGTCCGTAACTGCATCTCTATTCGCCGCCCGCAATCCAACTATCCTACGGTTAAGCCCGGGCTTCTGATTCCCAATTATTTTCCATATATCTGCGGCGGCGTAACTAAGTACGACACTATTTTCCGTTGTCTCCACGATTTGGAACCCGCGTAATGTTTGTCCCGTCGCGGTCATATCGACATAAGCAGTGTTCGTAGATGCAATTGAAACACCACGATATTGTGCCATCCTTACCATTGTCGGTTTGCCCTTTTTTGTCTTTCCGGGAACACGGAAATTGTTCGCTTTTAATTCCTTATATTTTTGTGAATAAGTCGCTTTCCATGGTTCATCAGTCTGCATGATCCCCTGCTGGGTCTCCCGCCTGACTGTGTTTATTATCCATTGTCCCAACTTAATCCAGAATCTCTTTGGAATTGACAGCACACCGGTGGCGCCGCGTAGGTCAAAGAAATAATCGACAGCCATTGTTAAATTTCCTTTCCGCTTTCAGTTGCACCCCCCTTAATTACGGTTGCCTTCCCTGTCTCCCAGGAATCGGTGTTCGCCTCAAAATAATGTCGGCAATTAAATCCGCCCCGCTTTGTCATATCATACACCTGCTCGCCCTCTTTCGTTTTGTATTTTCCCAGCACACCCTTGTTTATTTCAGCTTTCGTGAATCCCTGTGGGTGTTCATCCTGTATCTCAAGGGCGTGCCTGCATGCAGGGCGGGTACGGGCGTCGAACGGACCCTGCAAAATAAATCGGGCTTCTGGTATATCTTCCATTACGGTCTGTAGTCCCAACGAATTATATTCGGAATACGCTGTGTTCAGAGCGGAATTGAACCACGCGGGATAAAATACCATCTCTTTTTGTATTCGTGGCAACACAGCTTCCCGTATGTCATCAAAAGTGCGTCCGCCTATAAGTGCTTTCATTAATTCGCTTTGCACATCCCCAGCATAATCACGCCCCCGTCTGAGTATCTTATCAAGCTCAACTTTGCGCAAAAAATCCAAATTAGACAGCTTAACCTTCGCAACCTGCTCTACACCTTTTATGTGGCTAAGATTCAGCAGCCTGACTATTTGTGCATCCCAATCTTCTATGAATTCCGATGCTTTTGTTGTGTATCCCAGCTCTTCCAGCATCTCGAAAAAATCATACTGGGTGAGGAATTCCGATAGCTCTTCCAGCTCTATATTTTTCGCCGCAATGAGCCGTTTTACATTGGCAATGAACGCCTCTTCTATCTTCTGGATGTCTGCGTAATATTGGTCTAATCGTATGTTCGGATCGTTACCTGGCATCTTCTGGTTCCTGTTTGCGGTTCAGAAAATCAAGCAGCGATGGCTTCTTCGCTTGCTGCTGTATTTTCTGCATCCTTGTCTGTATTTTCTGGTAATGTGCAATCGCCTCGTCCTGGGTCAAATCTAGGTCTTGCATGATGAAAGTTATTGGGTCTGCAATACCGTAGGTGATTTGCATCTCCCTTAGTGCCTTTAGTTCCGATGGACTTATTCGATCGTTTTGGTCATTCAGTTGCACCCTAAATTTGAAACCATCTTCCGGAATTCTTTCATTGTCCTTGTGGTAGTTCCATACTGTCCGGGCGGTGTCAAGCAGCTCTGTAATCATTCGCACTATAGACGCACGCTTGCGATCTCTGCTCTCTTCCAGCTCTTTTTCATCCATTGCCTTCGCATCGCCGGAAAGCGATTGGCGGTCGGTGGCGAACGAACTGGCTGGAAGCCCTTGATTGATATAGAACTGCTCTAATCGTGCTCGCTGATTGGCGCGGATGTTTTCCCAATCGGTTTGAAAGTTCAACACTTCAAGCCGCGGTTGCGCTAAGTTGTTCTGTAAGTTGGTGGCTTCAAGATAGTCCCCCGGCCCCAATTTTTGTTTGTCGGCCAACGGAAAATTTACGCCGTAAAGTATCGGAAACTTCTGGAAATATTCGCCGAACAGAGCATCGTTTTTGGACATCAGATAGCTTAGCTGTTCGTAATAGAGGCTCCAGTTTGGCTCGCCCCAAAAGTCACGCCCGTTCCTGTTTCTGAACACAACGAACGGCAACCGCCCGTAAGGGTTCACCATCTGTGGATTGTCCGGTGGCGGTATGTCCTCGCCGTTGGCATCAACGATGCTGTGCTCTGTCTCAGTCCATCTGCTTGTATAGAGTTCACCATCGGCGTTCACACGTGCGACACTTATTGCCGCAATTTTTAAATAATCTTCGCCCGTGCGAACAGAACATTCGTCCGGCGTAATCACATCAACCTGGATTGCACCATCTCTGTAAACGGGCTGCAAAATCACTATGTTATAAAATTCACTTCTCAACAGTGCGTCCTGTAAAACGACAAACAAATTAAGTTCCTCTAGGACAGGCGTAATATCAAACCCAGCCCCCTCGCCCGTTGCCTCTGCAATTAATTCTATACTCGGCGGTTTGGCAATCAACCCAGCGGTTTTGCGTTGCAATATTTTCTCTATTATGTCGTCATAAACAAGAGGCATTCGCTTAAGTGTGTCCGCAGAAAATGGTCTATCAAGATAGAAAAGTTTCAATATTTTCAACACCTCGTCTGCATCCTTTTCGTACATTGCTGTGAAGCGCCGGTAAGTTGCAAGGCGCTCGGCTTCGGAATCGAAGAGCATGTTGGAGTACGCTCCGGCGTACGAATTGAGAAGTGTGCGTGTAATATCTATCATTCTAAACTCCTGTATGTATTGATTTTCTTATTATTTCCGGTGCACCCAGCAGCGGATATTTTGCGTAAAACTTATAGCTCTCGCCATCACTCGCATGCGTCAATTCACCGGCTGTGCCTTTGCGTAACAAGTGATCCCAATGTACACGCTTGTAGTCGTTTATCAACCGCTTACATTTTTGTGCCACATAAGCACGCCGTTTCCCGGTGGAGTCCTGGAACATCCTGTTTGTTGCACTCACTCTGTCCCCAATGTTCTGGATGTGCCTCGTTTCTATCCGGGCGCCGGGGAAATGATTGCGGATAATCTCCAGGTTCGAGTACGCCGCTTCGGGGCGATTTGCACTTCCGGCAATGTCTGCATAGAACACAAGGGCGCTGTAATTATTGGCGTAATCAGCATAGAGCTTCGCTTTCAGCAGTTGGCACATCATTTCAGTCTTCGCTGTTCCGGTCATCTCCACATAATCAAATGTGTATTCAACCCCGCCAACTTCCTGCCCAATATTCCAGCACATGATGTCTATGTTGAAATCGCAGGAGATTTCTAAGGGGCGTGTAGCCACCGGTGTATAATCTGGAATAATATTTTCATCGCTGAAAGCATAATAGACGATGCCCTCGGTCATATCTACGAATTCCCCATAAACATAAGCTCGGACTTCTTTTTCACCATAAGATGATTTCAACCGTTCAGCATAGCTGCTGTTCAGGTGTATATTATCGTAGGTGCTCCCCTGGTACACCTTGTAATTTTCACGTCCATCTTGAATAAGGTCGTATCCCCAATTTAATTTTTCCGGCGTCCCCGAAAGCACGACCCCCGTAACTTTTGCGCTGGGGTGCCGGGAACGTGAAATTGCAACCTTGTATGTCTCTACATCCTGGATGAACGGTTCATCTATGGAAACCATCCCCAAGTTGGCACCTTTCAATTTTTCAGGGCGGTCGCCGGAGCGGAACCATAGGACACCGCCCCAAAGTGGGAAAACAAAGTTCTTAGTGGTCTTATTATAGTAGAAATGTCTGTCCTGTTTCAACCCATTCGCTTCCAGGATGCTGAACATTGTCGGCTCCAAAATGTCCTTCACCATCTGGAAAGTTGGCTCTATGATTACATTCGGAACACCTTTGTTTATCCCGCTGACAATAAGATTTTCCATACAAACTGCATAAGTTTTCCCACCACCGTAACCGGTAATAATTGCACGGTGTGGGTGCGAATTCCGGTCTGCATGGAATTCACGCAGGTAAGCAAGCGGGGTGTATTTTATCGTTTTATACCGTTTCATCACCCTCGTCTTCACTATCATCCGGCACAATCATCACCCCGTCCAACATTACTTCCTCTTCTGTCAGATACGGCTGGTCGCGGAACCCTAAAATATTTTTCGAAAGCCATATAGCCATAGAGGCATTCTTTGCACTCATTCGCATCATGTTCCGCCGCAAACTTATTTTTGTCTTTTCGCCAAACCTTTTTTGAACCACCGCAAATGTAGCTTCCTTCCCGTACTGCCTTTTTATTGCCCGCTCCAGAGTGTCCGTGGAAACGTCGAAAAAACTTGCCGTTTCCGATGCCGTCGGCAACAGCATCATCAGCCGCTCGAATTCCGCGAAATTAATCTCTTTCCGGGGGCGTCCCATTTTTGCCATCGCTACTCATAGCTCCTATCTAATATTCGCAATGTACCGAACACCGGTTGGAAATGTTCCAGCATTCCGGTGATGAATTCCTTCGTGTCAATATCACCGCAAGTCATAAGTTCTGTATATATATAACCGTGCTCCGGATAAGTGTGAACAGTCGCATGGCTTTCGCTTAGGGTGGTATTAATTGTTTTCCCTTGCGGCTCAAATTTATATTTAATTTTTTTATTTTTTGGCACTATCGTTTCTTAAAAA
>JAIXKT010000035.1 GCA_026932145.1 Bacteroidia bacterium | reverse complement strand
GTGTAATGCCCCTTTTGGGGGTCTATTAATCGGCGAGTCTGTATAAAAAGTAGTTAGACCCCTTCCTTGCACAACAAGGTAAAAGAAAAAAAATCATCTCGCCTGTGGGGGATGAACATTTGGCAAACAAATTTTCGGTTATCATGTAACGACAATTCAAACTAATCAAACGTCCAGCAACGGGAACTTAAATTCATGTCTGATTACTCAAAAATAGTTCAATCCATTCGTGAAGCCGTGAAAGTTGCGGCGGCTACTCCACAACGCCCCGAAGGTAAACTTCGTGACCTTGTTGCCCCATTATGGGAAGAATACATGCGGGCAAAAAAGATTGATTTGAGATTCGACCCCCGTGATGAAGTGATTTTAGCCAATGGACGCGCAGATACAGTTTTCAACCGCTTAATTCTTGAATACAAAAAACCAAATGTCATCAAACCCGATAATGGCAAGAATCGCGCTTTGATTTCACAGGTTCAAGGTTACATTGAAGACCTTTCCAAAGAAGAACGCTGGAAAGAAGAACGCTTGCTTGGGGTGGCATTTGATGGAAATTACTTTCTTTATGTTCGCAAGGTAAAGCGATGGATTGAAGAAGAGCCTGAACCTGTTACAGAAAAAAGCGTTGAAAAATTTCTCCTCACGCTTGAAAAACTGACCAGCAAAGCCGCGCTTGTGCCAGATAATTTGATTAGAGATTTTGCAGTCGGCACAGATTCAAGAAATTACCTTGCGGCAAAAACAATTCGAGCGTTTTATTCCGCCTTGAAAGATGGATATGTGGAGCGCGTAAAAGTTTTCTTTGAACAATGGGCGCTTCAATTTGCGGAAGTACATGGGGCAATTGAAAACAAGAAATTTGATTCCAAGACTCTTTTTGAATCTTATGGCTTCAAAAAACAAGAGCAAAAAGATTTTGATTTTCTGGCTTTCTTTTTTGCGCTTGATACTTACTATGCAATCCTAATGAAATTATTGGCTTATCAAGTAGTTGGTTTTTATACGCTCAAAAACATTTCTGGCTTACCTCTCGCAGAATGGGAATCGCTAGATTCTGATACTTTGCGAGAAAGACTAAACGAACTTGAAGAAGGCGGCATTTTTCACCAACTCGGTATTCGTAATTTTCTTGAAGGCGATTTGCTCTCTTGGTATTTGAACGATTGGAGCGATGAAATCGAACAGGCAATACGGGAAATCATCACCCGCTTAAATCAATATGACCCGCAAACGCTTGAATTACTTCCCGATGAAACCCGCGACATTTTCAAAAAATTGTATCAATACCTTGTTCCAAAACAAATTCGGCATGACTTAGGTGAGTATTACACGCCTGATTGGTTAGCAGACCGTTGTTTGAATCAATTGGGTTATGGTGAAAAAGTTCGTGACTTGTTGAAATTGCGTTTGCTTGACCCTGGATGTGGTTCGGGAACTTTCCCAATTCTTGCCATAAAACGCGCCAGAGAAAATGCCCGTATCAATAATATCAGCCCAACTGAAACGCTTCAATTGATAACGCGCAACATTGTCGGCTTTGATTTGAATCCTTTAGCAGTGATTGCCGCCCGAACAAATTACTTGCTGGCAATTGCTGACTTGTTACCACATCGTAAAGGTGAAGTGACTATTCCCATTTACCTTTGCGACAGTATTAACCCACCTCGCGCCAAAGAACAAATGGATTTATTTGATACAAGCGCAGGTATTCATACAGTTTCAACGAGCGTGGGCAATTTTCGTATGCCGAACAATTTGATTGAGCGCGAATTAATTCAAAAGACAACCAACCTTCTTGAAGAATGTGCCAAGAAACAAGTAAGTCAGGAAAAGTTTTTACAACGCGCTCATACAGAATTGAAATTAGATGACCTTGAAATTTTAGGCGAAACTTACGCCAAACTTCTTGATTTAGAAAAGAAGGGCATTAATGGCATCTGGGCGCGGATTATCAAGAATGCCTTTGCGCCTTTATTCATGGGTGAATTTGATTTTATTGCAGGTAATCCGCCTTGGGTCAATTGGGAAGCATTACCACAAGAGTACCGAGAATCAACCGCCCCGCTTTGGCAAAAATATAACTTATTTGAGCATACAGGTTTACGCGCCCGACTTGGAAGCGCAAAAGATGACATTTCTGTATTAATGACTTATGTAGCGATAGACAAATATCTAAAAGATAAAGGCAAAATTTGTTTTGTAATTACACAAACAATTTTCAAAACAGTTGGCGGGGGCGAAGGGTTTAGACGTTTCCAACTTGGCATAGGCGGAACACACTTTAAGATTATCCAAGTTGACGATATTGTAGACTTGCAACCTTTCGACTCTGCGACAAATCGAACTGCGGTTTTCCTTGCCCAAAAAGGTGAAAAGACTGAGTATCCAGTTGACTACATGGTATGGAAGAAAAAAGAAAAAGGTTCGATAGACCTTGATTATTCATGGCAAGAAGTACAAGAAAAAACAATTGTCCGCTATTTGAAAGCACAAAGCATTGACGGTTCATTACAAGGTTCATGGATTTCAGCCAAGCCAAAAGCATTAAAGGCAATAAAAAATGCTTTGGGTAAAGCCGCATATCAAGGTCGCGCAGGCATCACCACATGGTTGAACGGTGCGTATTGGGGGACAATTACGCAAAGCGAAAATAAAAATTTAGTAGTCTTTTCTAATCTTCATGATGTTGGAAAAACAGAAGTTGAGTCGGCTAGCAGTGAAATCGAAGCCGATTTAGTTTTTCCTTTATTGCGGGGAAGGGAAATAAAAAGATGGAACATAACACCTGATACCTATGTAATTTTGCCTCAAGACCCGAATCAACCCAGCAAAGGGATTTCACGGAAAGTTTTCGAGTCTAAATATCAGAAATGCTTTGAATACTTTCGTAAATTCGAGAGCCAACTAACAAATAGAAGCGGCTACAAAAAATATCTTGAACCCGCTGGAGAGCCTTTCTATTCGTTGTACAACATTGGAACATATACTTTTATGCCATACAAAGTCGTATGGAAGGCATTAGCAAGCGGTAGCGTTGCTTCTGTGCTTAGTTCAACAAGTGTTGGGTCATTTCAAAAACCGACTATACCAGACCATAATATTATTTTTGTACCATTTGAAAATGAAGATGAAGCACATTATTTCTGCGCGTTAATGAATACATCAATTACAAGTTTTATAATCACTGGATATGTGGCTATGTTCTTTTCGGCTCACGTTCTTGATAATATCAAAATCCCAAAATTCGACAAGCAAAACGAAACGCATGTTGAACTTGCACATTTATCTGAAAAATGCCACAAAAAAACCGCCGCAGGAATTGACGTAAGCGACCTTGAAGAACAAATTGATAATCTTTCCGCTGAATTATGGGGTTTGACTAAGCAAGAATTGATAGAAATTAAGGAAAGTTTGCAGGAGATGTAATGAGAGAGTTTACCGAAACACTCCGTTCTATTATGTCAGTAGTTGCTCATCAGTTGGAGTTAATGCCAGCCAGCGAAGGCGCAATGGAAGAAATGACCTTCACGGATGAAGATGAGCGAGACGATTCGAGATTTTCCCAAGATAATCTTGAAGTAGATTCCATGCTTGAAACGCCCCGCCCCACTTGGAAATATCGGGAAGTGCGTTCTATTCACCGCAAGGAAGAACATTTCTTTCGCTATTTTCTCGATGGCTCATATCGTCATTATTTCCTTGCCACAGGCTTGGAGCATGACCGTTCTACGCCAATTTTCCTTTCTCAAATTGCGCTTGCCATTATCAATCGGGATGACAAAGGCAAAATTCATACCGTCAAACGTCAGCATCAATGGTATTTGCTGATTGCCAAATCCCGAATCTCTGACGCGGCTTGGCAATCTATTCAGAACGCAACCAAGAACACGCCGTACAATATCAAAGTTGGCGACTTGATGGAAAAAGACGAATACACCGACGACTTCCGCGAAGGACAAGAGTTGCGAGAAAAAGGACGCGGTAAGACCCGTCACTTAATGAGCGCGATGGAGTTTGAAGTTGCTAGCGAATTTATTCGCACGATTCCCGAAGGTTGGATGATAAAAGATGGATTGGTTTCGTTTGGCAAATATGGCGCAGGTATGCAGACCGAGCGCGTGATTGGCGTAGCGAAAAACTTTACCAGCACGCAAAAATTTTATGTGCAAGGCAAAACGCGGGAAAAAGAAAGCGTGGTTTCACTGATTGCAAATCTCCCGCATTATCACCGCACCCCCGCCTTTGAAGGTTTCGCAAGTAAAACCGCCTTTTGGTATTTGCGGTTGCGTAGTCCTCAACACATGCAATATCCAATGCAAGGCGTTATCAAAGTTGAAATTCCAAATTTGATAGAACAACCTATTACAACGGAATTGATAGACAAAATTTCTGGCGCGTTATTAGCGGAACAATTCGTCACCCCTTATGGCTCAGATGACCGTTGGCATTCTCACTTGTACCCGATTTATCAAGCAGAACACGCATCCAAACAGCAATTTGTTTCAACCCAAATTTTGCAAGGCATTATCAAAAGCGCATTAAGGAGTTAATCATGACCGATAACAACGTAATTGGAAGAACTTCCGCAACTGACCGCGAACCGAACACATCTGATAAATTCAACTTCTGGATTACTGCGGATGTCATCGTCAACCCGTTTGATATTGTTCAATCTGACCATTTGAACGGAAGTAAAACTTATGGATTGGTTGCAACATTGGAACATCGAACAGACGCGGCAAGCCATTTGGCAAATTATGTTTCCAACAATTTTGGCTCAGTTGCAGAAGAACCCAATACTCCCCGCGTTGGTGCAACTTTAGCCCGCGCAAATGTGATGATGAATGACGGCGGCGGCACAAATGCAGACGGAACGCCAAAAGATGGAATTTATATGCCAGTTGAAAACGAACAAGCCGTTCGCTTTGCAGAAGAAGCAGGTATTCATGCCGCGCTTGGTATTGACACAATGCGACCAGAGAATCGTATTCCCGCAGGTTTAATCAAGATGAGTAATCAAGTTGAAGCAGTGGTTTATCTTGATAAGTCTTATGTAATTGGACCCGAATCGGCGCACGTCAATATTTCTGGTATTAGCGGTTTAGCAACCAAGACCAGTTACGCAATGTTTCTCTTGCAATCCATTTTACAAAAAGCAGATAGTGAAGGTATTGCAGTCATTATTTTGAATGTCAAACATGGTGACTTGCTGAAAATTGACGAACCGCCAACACAATTGGATGAACAGCAAAAATCACTTTGGATGAAATTGGGACTTGAACCGCGCCCATTTGATAATGTCCATTATCTTTTGCCACGAGCGAAAAACGGAGAACCAAACAGCCATTATCGCCCGCGCAATTTCAAAACGTATGGATATGAATTAAATGATTGTATAGAAAAACTAGACCTTCTGTTTTCAAGTGTTCCAGACCCAACCGATACCATTGATTCACTTGTTGGAGAAATTGCCAACGGTTTGATGAATAAAACTGCCAAATCACCTTTTACTAAAGTAAAAGACTGGAACAGTTTACTTAATGATGAACCCCTTGCTAAAGAAGGAAAATCTCAGGGTATTGGAGATGTAAAATCAAGTTCAGTTGGAAAATTCCGCCGTCACTTAAGGCGCATGGTACAAACTCGCACAACGGGTATTTTCACCAATCAGCGCACTCGTAACGAGCAGGAACTTTCTCACGAGATACGCGGCATTGAAGGCGGTCATACTTACGTTGTGGATATTGCCAAATTGCAGGAACATGAACAAGCCTTTGTCTTTGGCGATATTATCCGCACAGTTTATGAAATGTTTGCCGAATCAGATGAAACGCTTGACCTTCCAAAAAAGGTTTTGATTTTCGTTGACGAGTTAAATAAGTATGCTCCCGCAGGAACAAAAGACTCCCCATTGATTGAACAAATCCTTGATATTTCAGAGCGCGGGCGTTCTTTGGGTGTGATTCTACTTTCCGCTCAACAATTTATGAGCGCAGTTCATCCCCGCGTTACAGGCAACGCCGCTACAAAAATTATTGGTAGAAGTACATCAAGCGAAATCATGCAACCTGATTATCGTTTCCTTGACCAAGACTTGAAGTTATCAACAACTCGTTTATCAAAAGGCGAGTTATTAATTCAACATGCCGTCTATCGCCAGCCTGTAAAAATCATTTTTCCCAAGCCAGCATACAAGCAGGATTAATGTTTTCATCTTTTAGGCAAGCGAGTCTTCAAGTTCAAAAACGGGGTCTAACAAAGCGTGCACCCGACAAGTGGGATTCTGCGCGTTTTTCAAGCATTTTTCTCGCTTCAAGTTTTTCCTGCTCACAAGCAGAATCTCAGCCCGCCCACTTGCGGGTAACGCAAACCGTTGGGCGGCAGGTTCAAAAAGTCTTACAAAAAAGGAGTGTCATCGTGATGAATAAAGTCGTTTTTGTGCAAGCGTATTTTGCGCCTATTGGAAAAAACCAGATAGTTAAAGTCCCTACAGGGGAAAAGAAAACAGGTTTTTTTGGAGGCGAGTCAGATGTGACTCGAGATGAAACGAAATGGGTACAAACGGGCTATTCTGACAGACAAGTAGATACAACGCGTTTGGAAAAGGACTTGCAAGAAGCGATTGAAAGCCTGAATAAAGATGGCTATGAAGTTATCAACGTCACTAACATTATTTCAGGTGAATATAACTATGAGTGGAAAAAAGAAGCAGGGGCAGCATGGGGATATAGTTACGGTTATGGCTATAGTTACACCGATGGGTTAATGGTTGTCGCCCGAAAAGTATAAATATCTTTTTGTCCGATAAGAAAAATCTTCTTGAAAGGATATTTTTATGGACGTGATTGGTAGTTGTCTTACTCTTGTTGCTATTATTGTTGTTGCAAGCATCCTTTGGGAAATCATTAAAAATTTCTTTCATAATACCTTTGGAGATACAGTTGAAAAGAAAATCACCAGTGGTGGGATGAAAATCTGTCCGCACTGCGAAAGTGTTGTTACTCCAAGAGGCTCGACTTGTCCAGTTTGCCAGAAAAAAATAGTCTAATCAATGGCAGCCGCCCAACAAAGCGTGCACCTGACGTGTGGGATTCTGCGGCATTTTGGAGTATTTTTCTGGCTTCGAGTTTTTCCTGCCCCCAAGCAGAGTCCACGCCCGCCCACACGCAGGTAACGCAAACCGTTAGCCCGCTCCTTGCAAAATTTATATAGCGAAAAAAATTATGTCTACAGAAATAATTACAGCCGTTATTGCCGCAGTTGTCGCACTTATTAGTGCTATTGTAACTATCACAGGTCAAACTCGAACTGCAAGGCTCGAACATGAATTAACCTTGCAAAGAGACGCTCAGTCAAAAGAGACGAAAAATAATGAATTGGTCGCCAAATACAGAAATCCAATATTGAAATCGGCGTTTGACCTTCAAAGTCGCCTTTTCGGAATAGTTCAATTAGGGTTTTTGCAAATTTATTATTATAAATCACCTACAGATAAAGAATATGCTACTCAACATACACTTTATGTGATTGCAGAATATTTGGGATGGATAGAAATTTTTAGACGAGAAGTGCAGTTTTTAGATTTCGGTGACTTAAAAACCAGTCAGCAACTTGAAAAAATATTGAGTAATATTTCATCAACCTTCTTAACTGATGGTTTTGATTTAACTTTCAGGTTGTTTCGTGGGCAACAACAAGCAATCGGCGAAATAATGACCGTCAAGAGTGAAATTAACTCAGGAAAACATGAGTGTATGGGGTTTTCTGATTTTGTGAAAAGGCTTGATGAACCAGAATTTCAACGTTGGTTTATCAAGTTATCGAAAGATGTGGAAGTTCTTTCAAACGAACCCAAAGGTCATGAACGCCGCTTAATCATCTTACAACATTTACTAATTGATTTGATAGATTTTCTTGATCCAGAATGCATCCGTATTCCTCAAAGCAAACGATATAAAATAGAGTCTACAAGAGATGTGCAGCAAGAAATAATGCAATGGTATGCAAAACAAAATGCGGTCTAAAGTCAAAAGCGGGCTAACAAAGCGTGCACCTGACGCTGGGGACTCGGCGCACATCCCAAGCAGTTTCCTACGCCTTATCCTTTTTCTGGTTGGACGGCTTCGCCGTCCCCGCCCCAGCACAGGTAACGCAAGCCGTTAGGTGTGTGTTTCGTTAAGGCATTTGGCTACTTCGCAAAAG
>JAIXKT010000034.1:18424-19420 GCA_026932145.1 Bacteroidia bacterium | reverse complement strand
CCTTTTTCTGGTTGGACGGCTTCGCCGTCCCCGCCCCAGCGCAGGTAACGCAAACCGTTGGTACGCCCCTTGCAAAACGAGAGTCAAAATAATTCATGTCAAAACGTGGTGAAGTCCTTGTAGCGATAATCAATAAGAAATTGGATTTTGCCATTTTGCGTGAGCAACTTTGGTATAGAATTCCTGTAAGCAGTGTCAAAAAGTGGTTGAAAGAAAAATGGCATCCGAAATGGTTAGCATTTTATCAAACAAGTGCTATTGGCGCAGAAAAACATGCCATAAATTATTTTGCGGAAGTTGTCGAAATTCGGAGAGTACGTCGCTGGCAATTATTTCCCGATGAGCCACAAGACGAAAAGAGCAATAAATATTATTACCAAATTTTTGTGAAGCCAATTCAAAGATTGCCAAAGCCAATTTATAGCCGTAGATATCGCAGGATTATCTTCATCCCAACAACATGGGAAAAATTTACAAACGCAGTTGAAATAAATGACCTTTACGATGAAAGTTCGCTTGAAGATAAGTTATGGGCAGAATTCAAGCGATACAATATTCCAGCCGAAAGGCAAGATTTTGTAATTGCAAAAGGAAATGACTACGCTTTGGACTTTGCAATATACTGCGCTAAAGGCAATATTGATGTTGAAACAGATGGCGATTTCTGGCACGCAAACCCAGAAAAAGCAGAGCAAGACAATTTGCGTGATAATGATTTAAAAGTAGAAGGTTGGCAAGTTTTACGTTTCAATACAAAGCAAATTCAAGAACAAGCCGCTGATTATTGTGTTTCAACGGTTGCTAAAACGATCAATAATCTTGGTGGAATTGATGAAGGCAAAGTCATTCCACGAAAGATAAATCTTGATAGTGGTTCTTATCAGCCTTCATTGTTTGATGGTCTGAAAAAGGTAGGCGAGTCTTAAGGTCAAAAGCGTACCAACAAAGCGTGCACCTGACGCTGGGGACTCGGCGCACATCCCAAGCAGTTTCCTA
>JAIXKT010000034.1:13280-14738 GCA_026932145.1 Bacteroidia bacterium | reverse complement strand
CCGTTAGTGCGCCTCTTGTAAACATAGGTTGTTAGTCGTTTCCAAAAATAAAGTTTTATGCAAACAGAATTTAAGTCTCCAAAATTAAGTTTTTCTTTATCAGAAATTCAGGTCTCTAAAAACAAAAGTTTTTTCGCAAGCGTAATTTCCAAAGTCATGTCGGTTTCAAATTTTGGTCAGGTTTCCAAAATAAGTTCGTGGTTTTCAATTAAGTTTCGGTAAGTCAGCAGTTTTATTCGGCAAAGTTCGTTTTTCATGGCTTAAATTCTTTTCTGTAAAATCAGGTTTCCAAAATTTTCTGTATTTTTTCAGCAAATATTTTGACAAGTTTTATTTGGGTTCTTGGGCTGTGTTCGTTTCTTCTGGCAAAATTTATTTTTGGCAAAGTCAGTTTCTCGGCAAAAGTTTTAGCAAGTTCTCGGCTTTCAGGTTATTTCAATTCAGCGTTAGTTTCGTTGGTGGTTGTCGAGCCTGCCGAGACATAAAGTCGGGATTGTAAAAAATTGGCGTGCGTGTAAAATCAAGTCTATGAAAGGCGGCGTTCTGTTTTTAGGCTATATCCGTTCCGCAACATCGAGCGCACTAACAAAGCGTGCAGCGGACGGCGGGGATTCGGCGGCTTCGAGAGACATTTTTCACGCTTTGAGTTTTTTCTCCTCTTTGGACTCTCCTACTCCCGCCCCCCGTCCGCCGCTAACGCAAACCGTTAGGCGCTGGAAACTAATGGTCAAAAAACAAAAAATAGTAGTCATAGGCTCGTCAGGTCACGCTAAAGTAGCAATAGATGTTATTGAAAAAGAAGGTAAGTTTTCAATCGTCGGATTAATTGATTCTTTCAAGAAAGCAGGGCAAGAGGTTTTTAATTATCAGATTCTCGGCACAGAAGAAGATCTACCAATACTTTCAAAGAAATATAATTTATTCGGCAGTTTTATCGCCATCGGAGACAACTGGCAACGCCATCTAATGGCAAAAAAGATAGAAAAAATATCCCCCACGCTTAACTTTGTAAGCACCTTTCATCCATCAGTTCAACTCGCTAGAGGCGCAATCATTGGCAAGGGTACAATAGCCACAGCAGAATCAGTTGTAAATAGCGACTGTGAAATCGGAACTTTTTGTATCATCAATACAAAAGCTTCCCTTGACCATGATTGTATTATGGGTAATTTCTCAAGTCTCGCTCCTAACGCAACAACTGGAGGAAATGTGAAGATAGACGCATTTAGTTCTATATCGCTTGGGGCTAATATTATTCACAACCGGAATATAGGCAAGCATACAGTAATTGGCGCGGGATCTGTCGTATTAAATGATATACCAGACTATTGCGTTGCATATGGCACTCCCGCTAAAGTTATCCGCACAAGACAAGAAGGAGATAAATATCTATAAATTTAAACAACGCGCCTAACACAGCGTGCACCTGACGCTGGGGACTCGGCGCACATCCCAAGC
>JAIXKT010000034.1:11454-12534 GCA_026932145.1 Bacteroidia bacterium | reverse complement strand
AGTTTTTTCTGCCCTCTGGACTCTTCTACTCCCGCCCCCCGTCCGCCGCTAACGCAAGCCGTTAGACGGCTGCTCTTCTGCCATTTTCTTTTACGCAATCCACGGGCTTTTTAGGGCAAGGGCGTTCGTCGCGTCGGGTTCCTCACGTCCACGCGAGCGCGACGCGCCGCCTTGCCTGTTTCTATCACGCCTTGATTCAACCTGTCAAGACTTTACGCGCCTAATTTTCAATTTCGCAAGGAAAACATCCTATAAGGGCTAGCAATAAAGCAACCCGCCACAGAATACCCGCCCTTGACCTTACGAAGACCTTCTAGCCTCTTCAACGCCAGCCTTTGAAGTTTATCGCCTTTTTCTTCCGCTAAATCGTACAGGCGCTCTATACGCTCATTTAGCCAGCGGGGCAACTTCCACATCCTAACCCAATCTTTGAGAATATAGATCGCCATCCCAAATATTCTTATCCCTTTTGGGTAATCTGCTTTTTGCCCGTCTTTACTCAAATATTTCGAGAGATAAGCATAAACATGCTTTACCTTTTCTATTTTCGTCATGCCATACGTCCAGTATCCCTCTTCGTCTGGTTTCGGCAGTTTCGTACCTTTGCTGACAATAAAAATAACGTGGTAATGCACCGCGCCGCGTTCTTGCATTTCCGCAACCCAAAAATAGCCGTACATTCGAGTACCTAAAAACCGCCGAACTTTTCGGATAAAATCGGTAACATGTCTAGGACGCCAATCATCCACGCCGCGATAAGTCAACGTAACCATGATAGTATCCACGTCCGAAACCATTTCGGCAACCGCGTTCTTCCAGTCTTGAAAGAAGGAAAGCCGTTTTTTCATCCGCCCTAAACGCAATTCAAGCGGTGCTACTTCGGTTATCTCGCCTGTTTCATAATTCTTGAACTTCATACCTTCGCATTTTCCTTGTAACTTTGTTTATATTACTAGATGAACTTCATACCTTCGCATTTTCCTTGTAACTTTGTTTATATTACTAGATAAACCCAGACTACGGGTTTTTTTTGCCTGCCCTGACGCTACCCCCGCCCATCTCACCGTACAATACGGTAGC
>JAIXKT010000034.1:8226-11444 GCA_026932145.1 Bacteroidia bacterium | reverse complement strand
TTTTTTTGCCTGCCCTGACGCTACCCCCGCCCATCTCACCGTACAATACGGTAGCCCTGCTTCGGATTTTCGCGCTATTGCTCCACGCTAAAATCCTTGCTCCCCGTATTGACTGCGAGCCTCTGGGCGAGGGTAAAAACTGCGTCAGGCAAAAAAATAATTCCTACGGAGTGAGCAGGGGCAGGCAACACGTCCCCTACCCGAAAACGGCTTGCACGTCCCCGAACAGTTTTCTACCCTCACGCCGTCTAACATTGCGTGCACCAGCCTTATCTTTCGCCTTTGCCCGTCAGAACTTACAGGGCTATAACTTTTTACCCTTACGGCTGGTAACGCAAATCCCGTTAGCCCGTTCCTTGCAAAATTAGTATCTTGTTGTTAATTCGGGATGTGTTATCCTTGAAAAAAGGACTGAAAAATGACCGAAAAAGAGCGTTCTAAACTAAATAAAACCCTTATTCTTAGTGAGCGAGAAAAAGAAGCATTATCTAAAAAATTACTTCATCTTAAGTCCCCTGCAAACATAAACAATGTGCAAAATAAAACAATAAATCAAGATTTGATGGAAGTCATTAAATATTTACCTGAAGGATTTGTAGATTTACTTTTTATTGACCCTCCATACAACCTTACGAAAGACTTCAACGGAAACGCATTTAAGAAAATGTCTATTTCTAGTTATACAGAATGGCTAGAAAGCTGGTTTTCTAAATTGGTTAAAGTTTTGAAACCAAATGCCTCTATTTACATTTGTGGAGATTGGCAATCTTCTACTTCAATTCATACGATTTTAGAAACATATTTTATCATCAGGAATCGAATTACTTGGGAGCGAGAAAAAGGCAGGGGGGCTAAATCCAATTGGAAAAACTCATCCGAAGATATTTGGTTTGCGACAGTAAATGATGAATACACATTCAATATTGAAGATGTGAAATTAAAAAGAAAAGTTATCGCTCCATATGTAGATAATGACGGAAAAGCAAAAGATTGGAATTCAACTAATGATGGTAATTTTAGATTAACTCATCCTTCTAATATTTGGACAGATTTAACTGTTCCTTTCTGGTCTATGCCCGAAAACACAGACCATCCAACGCAGAAACCAGAGAAACTACTAGCAAAAATAATTTTAGCAAGTAGCAATGCTGGCGATTTTGTATTAGATCCATTTTTAGGTTCTGGCACTACTTCGGTAGTTGCAAAGAAATTGGGCAGAAAATATTGTGGAATTGAAAAGGATTTGGAATATTCATGCTTATCTGAAAAAAGATTGGAAATGGCTGAATATGACAAATCAATTCAAGGATATGAAGATGGCGTGTTTTTTGAAAGAAACAGCGGTCTTGTAAGAAACAAGGCTAAAGATAATACAAAATTGGTTTACGCAGAAAAACTATTCTAAACAACGGGAAAACTTCGTCAATGAAAAATCAAAGGCAATTTGAAAAGCAAATTCGAGATGATTTGCAAAATGTCCTATGGAAAATTTTCAACAAGTATAAAGTTTTAACAATCAGTACAAATTGGAGAGTTCTTGACAAAACATACGGCGAAGTTGGCGGAAGATTTTTAGAAGATTTTCTTTTATCAGAATTAAATAACCATATTCAAGAAAGTAGAGAATTTAACATTGTGAAAGCCTATGCTCCAGACGGAAGGCGCACAATGGAAGATATTATTGTTGAGTGGCAAGCAAAAGATTTTGAAACTCAAAAATTGCTTATAAGTCTGAAAGGTCATAAAGCAGGTAGTTCATCTAATCCAAATTTATGTTCCCTGCAAAAAACAAAAGCGTTTTATGAAAATCATCCTGAAAATTCTCACTTTTTGCTTATAGTTTTACACTACCTTCCAGAAAGAATTATTGATGACGGTTTTCATATGTCAATTCAAGAAGTTGGTACTTATCACCTGAAAGATTTGGAAGAAAGGCATTTTAGTTTACAAACAATTGGTTCAGGCGGTCAATTTTTACTGACAAATATAGATAAAATTAAAAACGAGTATAGAACTTACAAAGATTTTCTTAATATTGTTTACAAGAAAGAATCTATTTGGCTAGAAAAAAAGAAAAACAAGAAGAGCGAGTCTTAAAGTCAAAAAGCGGGCTAACACAGCGTGCACCTGACGCTGGGGACTCGGCGCACATCCCAAGCATTTTTCACGCCTTATCCTTTTTCTGGTTGGACGGCTTCGCCGTCCCCGCCCAGCGCAGGTAACGCAAACCGTTGGGCAGTTCCTTGCAAGGACATGTTGGAGAAAAATAAAGCATGAGAGAGACTATCGCCTTTATTGCCGATGGAAAAATTCTGGAAAGCAAAAACGCGGTTTTGCCAATTTATAGTATTACAAAAACAATGATCGCGTCAATTGTGCTTGACCTAAATATAGATCTAGAAAATGTAATATCTAGATGGATTCCAAGAACAATTTGTCCACATTCAGACATTGTAAAGATACGCCATTTGATGAATCATTCAAGCGGCATAAGAGATTACGGCAATCTTCCAGAGTACATTAACGATGTAGAAAACAGGAAACTTGCTTGGTCTGATGAAAAATTTATCACAACAACTGTAAACCGCGAGTTGCTTTTCAGTCCTGGAACAAACTTTGCGTATTCAAACCCTGGATACTGGTTACTTAAGAAAATTATCGAGACGGAATCTAATCTGTCTTTTGATGAACTGATCAAGAAATATATTGTCTTGCCGCTAGGCTTGTCAAGCCTCAAGGTGGCGCATGGCGTATTTGACAATTCGCTCAATGGCTATGTTGCAGAATGGGTATGGCATGGTTTAGTCATGGCTGACGCGACTGATGTAGCGCTCTTTATGGCATCAGACAAAGTTGCGCGACTGAATTCGAGTTTGAATAAGGTCAATTACAAAGATAAGTACTGGCAAAATCCCTATTATGGGCTTGGTTTAATGGTTGAACCTGGAGATAAATATGGACATTTAGGCGGCGGGCCAGGATATGAAGCCGCATGTATTTACTTTTTGGAGAGTCAGATAATTGCATGTGCAATATTTTCAAATGATAAAAAGATAAATCCTTTAGAATATCTTTTTGCTCAAAAAGATATCTTGCGAAGAAAGACTTCAACTGCCCAACACAGCGTGCAGCGGACGGCGGGGACTCGGCGCGGTTTATGAATATTTTCCACGCTGGAAGTTTTTTCTGCCCTCTGGACTCTTCTACTCCCGCCCCCC
>JAIXKT010000034.1:5955-8080 GCA_026932145.1 Bacteroidia bacterium | reverse complement strand
GCAAAAGTAGTTTTCTAAGTTCTCGTTTCTCGAAAATCAGTTCATGCTTTTTGTTTCATAAGTTCTTTGTCAAATTCTTTCAGGTCTCCAAAATCAGGTTCGGGGTTTTCGGCTAGGTTTTGGCAAGCAAGCAGTTTCGTTTGGTGGTTGTCGAGCTTGTCGAGACACAAAGCCTGTTTTTTACGGCTTGCGTTTCTTTCAATAAAATCAGGTTTCTAAAATTAGCGGCGTTTTTTCAGCAAAGGTTTCATCAAGGCAAGTTTTTGCATTTTCGTTCAAGTTCTCTTTCTCTAAAAAAACGGTTTTTCGCAAAGTCAGTTTTTAGCAAAAGTGTTAACAAGTTCTTGTTTCAGGCTTCTTCAAGTCAAGATTAGTTTCGTCAATAAAGTCGGGCTTGTAAAAGATTATTTCGTGTGTAAAATAAAGTCATCGAAAGGCGCTGTTTTGGCTTTTAGAAAAAATGTCTCGCTCAACCCACACACACCTAACACAGCGTGCAGCGGACGGCGGGGATTCGGCAGCTTCGAGAAGCATTTTCTACGCTTTGAGTTTTTTCTGCCCTCTGGACTCTTCTACTCCCGCCCCCCGTCCGCCGCTAACGCAAGCCGTTGGCTTGCCTGTGCATTCACATAAAAACAATACAAGGGATAGTAATGAGTAATAGAGCATCAACTATCATATTCAATTACGGAAGTAAAGATGTGCAAGATTTTATTTTGCTTTTCAATGAAGACCGTCTAAATTTAGAACCCGGTTTTCAGCGAAAATCTGTTTGGCAGGGTATTGACCGAAAAAAGTTAATTCAGTCAGTTTTTCAGAACTTCCCTTTACCATCTGTTTTCTTATACAGATCTACTGATGAAGATGGACGATTAGTATATGATGTTCTGGATGGCAAGCAACGACTTGAATCTTTGTTTATGTTTCAAGGTTTAGGGAGATTTCGCCGCGATAAATTTCCGGTAAAAATGCAAATACACGAAGATGACGATGTTGAAGAATGGACGTGGAAGGAAATTCAAAAAGCAGGTCACGAGCATCTTGTTACTGGCTATAAAATTCAAACCGTTGAAGTTTCAGGCAGTTTAGACGATATTATTGAACTTTTTGTAAGAATTAACTCGACGGGAAAACGCCTTACTGGACAAGAAAAAAGGCACGCTAGGTTTTTTACAAGTCCTTTCCTAAAACGCGCTGGACAACTTGCGGAGCGTTCTAAGAAATTTTTTGCTGAAAATCACATAATGACTCCCGCTCAATTAAGCAGGATGAAACACGTTGAATTGATTGCAGAGATTATGGCTTCAATTCATAATGGAAGTCCTCTCAACAAGAAGACCGCACTAGATAAAATCATTCACGGAAAAACGATTGAAGGCAAGGCGCTTAACGAGTGTGCAAAAGAATTTACCCGCACACTGAATATCATAAAAAGAATGTATTTTCCTGCTTTGCGGTCAAGTCGTTTCAAAAATTCATCTGAGTTCTATTCCCTCTTTATGTTTACTTGGGAGATGGATAAGAACAAATTTATCTTAACCGACTCAAAACGCAATAAACAAGCCCAAACATTATTGCTTTGGCTTTCTGACGGTGTAGATTTAGTGCGAAAGAAGATTTCTCAAGCCGAAGGCGCAACGCCAGACCAGCAAGTATTTGCCAATTACTTATTTACAACTCGCGGCGATAGCGATAGTTCGGCAACAAGAACAAGGCGAGCAGATATTTTGCGCCAGTTATTAGGTGGTTTGTTTGAAAAGAAGGACAAAAAACGTGGTTTTACGCCTGAACAAAGAAGGCTCGTGTGGAATTCCGATGATGAAAAAGTTTGCACAAAATGTGGAGAGAAGTTAACTTGGGAAAACTTTACAATTGACCATATCAAGCCATATTCGCTTGGCGGTAAAAGTTCGTTATCAAATGCGGCTTTAATGTGTAGAAGTTGTAATTCAAAAAAAGGCGCAAAGTATAAAGGAAAGCGTTAGTCTTCCCAAAGACGGCAAGCCAACAAAGCGTGCACCTGACGCTGGGGACTCGGCGCACATCCCAAGCAGTTTTCACGCCTTAGCATTTTTCTGGTTGGACGGCTTCGCCGTCCCCGCCCAGCGCAGGTAACGCAAGCCGT
>JAIXKT010000034.1:1737-3689 GCA_026932145.1 Bacteroidia bacterium | reverse complement strand
CCGTTGGGCAACAAGTCATGTACAACCAATAAAAGGAGAATCCATGAGTAAAACAGAACGCGGCGAAAAGTCAGTGGCGACAAAAGTGGCTATCATCAGTGGCGTTTTTGCCGTTCTTGCTGCTTGTATCGGTCTGGGAGTTCCTATAATTGAATGGGGCTTAAGCAAAATAAATTCAACACCTTCACAAGTTGCCGTTACTGTTGCAGCTACCAAAGATACTGTAAATATGCTGATTTCCACTATAACTCACACAGTAATTCCGCCTACAAAACCTCCCACGGTTACAGTTCCTCCTCCAACAACAATTCGTACTCCAACAGAAATTCCGCCAACAAATACGCCAACAAATACACCAACAAATACACCAACTACTCAACCAAATACAGGACTTCAACTTGGACAAACTTATCGACAAGGAAACATCGCCTTTACTGTTGTGAGTATTGATTATAAAGTTGCAGGCGGTTTTTATTCAGGAAAATACGTTAGAATTAATGTTGAAGTAAAAAATGTGTCGCCAAGTTCCATATCTTTTACTTTTGGAGACCCAACTTTTACGGTTAAAGATAATAATGGAACAATTTATAAAGATGGATTCGCAGAAGCCAAAGGAAGGACGTTTGAAGATTCAATCATTCTAGATTCGGGAGATAGTTCAAGACTAGACGGCTATTTATGTTGTGGTCTAGCGTACGGCGTTGACCACTCAGACGCATCAATAACAGAAATTGTTTTTATTGTAGAAAATTTATCAAGCATTGAATATGCAGAATGGGTTATTCCAATCAATCACTAATCCCTACAAAAGTTGCCCAACACAGCGTGCACCTGACGCTGGGGACTCGGCGCACATCCCAAGCAGTTTCCTACGCCTTGTCTTTTTTCTGGTTGGACGGCTTCGCCGTCCCCGCCCAGCGCAGGTAACGCAAGCCGTTGGCACGACCTTTGCATAATTAGGTTTTTGGAAAATAAATCATGGCAACTCCAAAAGGTATGAGAGCGCAAAGATTTCTAACTGCTTCTGGTAACGCAGTTCATATTTATAGCGACAAAGAAAAAGTTGTCTTGCAAATTCGGCATGAAGTTCCGACCGAAACAGATTTATTAGCAAGTTCTTTCAAAGTTGCAGTTGAATTATCTGATGATGATGTTTTAGCAATAGCGGGTGAATTACTTTCAGCAATTTCATTACATAGGAGACATCTAGCCAAACATGACAGCAACGAATGAAAAATCAGGTTGTTTGAGCGTCATTTTTCCATTTTTGAAACGCTCGCAAAAAGAAACAGCATCTAAAACACTTCCATATCGTTTGCGTGATGATTTTCTTTCTCCAGCAGAATTTTCGTTTTATAAAGTTCTTTCTTCTCTTGTTGGCACACGATTATTAATTCAGTCAAAGGTAAGATTGGCGGATATTTTCTTTGTGGCTCGTCCAAATGAAAATATCGCCTACTTCAATAAAATTGCTCAAAAGCATTTAGATTTTCTAGTTTGCGATTCTGTCACGATGAAGCCGTTATTTGGCGTTGAGTTGGACGACTCTAGCCATAAGCGAAACAATAGGCAAGAGCGTGATGAGTTTGTAGAAAGTGTTTGCAAAGTCGCTGGTTTGCCATTATTGCGCTTGCCAGTTCAGAGAGAGTACAATTCCAGAGAAATTGCGGCTCAAATTGCGCCATTTGTGAATGATAAAGTTGGCGTTTCCACTCCGTCGCAACCAGAAGTAAATAAGCAGGTTAGTTCAGTACCGCTTTGCCCGAAATGCGGTATTCCAATGGTCTTAAGAACAGTGGCGCAAGGTGAACATAAAGGAAAGCAGTTTTACGGTTGTCAAAATTATCCTCGCTGTCGAGAAATGAAACTCGTTACTGCATAAGTGAGTCTTAAAGTCAAAAGCGTGCCAACACAGCGTGCACCTGACGCTGGGGACTCGGCGCACATCCCAA
>JAIXKT010000034.1:142-1155 GCA_026932145.1 Bacteroidia bacterium | reverse complement strand
GGGCTTGTAAAAAAATGCGGCTCGTGTAAAATCAAGTCAGTGAAAGGCGCGGTTTTGGTTTTTAGGCGGCGTGTGTTGCGTTCCCCAGTTCTTGCCAACAAAGCGTGCACCTGACGCTGGGGACTCGGCGCACATCTCAAACAGTTTCACACGCCTTAGCATTTTTCTGGTTGGACGGCTTCGCCGTCCCCGCCCCAGCGCAGGTAACGCAAACCGTTGGCTTGTCCCGTGCAAAATAAACACCATTTATGAATCGTATCGAAAGACTAAACCTCATTGATTCAATTGGACGTCATTTGCAAATCTCAATGACGACAACCGATATAAACACATATCTTGGTGGTTTTGGGATTCCAAATAATGGAACTACAATGGCATCAAGCAAATGGGTATATGTCAAAGAGATGATGAGCAACGTTGACGACGCTATAGTTTTTCAAATTGCCAATGAACTCGGTATAAATGTACCAAAAAGCGAAAATCTCAGTTCGATAAAATTGGCAGAATTGCTTGATGGAAGTGCTTATGCACATGCAAAACAAGATTTTGACAATGCCATTCAAGATATAGATTTACGTCCTGAAAATGCAATTGGCATGGCATCTACAACATTGGAAAGTATATGCAAAGCCATTCTTGATTCGTTCGGTGAGCCATATCCTAGCGATGAAAGTTTACAGCCGCTCCAAAAGGTGGTTTTTGAAAAATTAAAACTATCTCCCGACGGAAAGGCAGACCCAGATATAAAACGTATTCTTGGTGGTTTAATTAATGTGGGTGCTGGCATTGCTACTTTACGCACGAGATATAGTTCTTTTCACGGGAAAGGCGCAAAACAGTATCGGTTAGGAAAGCGCCATGCAAGGTTAGCAGTAAATTCACTTTCTACAATTGGTTTATTCTTGCTAGAAACATACCAAGAGCAAGTTAACAATCAAGGCGAGTCTTCAAAATGAAAGGCAAGCCAACACAGCGTGCACCTGACGCTGGGGACTCGGCGCACATCCCAAACA
>JAIXKT010000034.1:0-132 GCA_026932145.1 Bacteroidia bacterium | reverse complement strand
GCCAACACAGCGTGCACCTGACGCTGGGGACTCGGCGCACATCCCAAACAGTTTTCTACGCCTTAGCCTTTTTCTGGTTGGACGGCTTCGCCGTCCCCGCCCCAGCGCAGGTAACGCAAACCGTTAGCCCGT
>JAIXKT010000033.1 GCA_026932145.1 Bacteroidia bacterium | reverse complement strand
AATTCAAAATCAAATAGTTAAATATTTTTATTCTTTTTGTCGTGCAACAGGCTCCTATAATCTGTGCGATAAATTTTTGATAAAAAGTAAATACTCATCACCAAAATACCTCCAAAAAGTATTGCTCCAAATATTGGCGAAATATAAAGCTGCCCGATATTAGCTAATGGTAATTCTGAAAGAATCCGCATCATCCATTTCATTATGTCCAGCAAACTATTTACGATGAACCCCAAAATATCACTTACTACCGGAATAAATCCCAAACAGGTTAAGGCCGTAACGGCATACGTTACCAATGAAGCTAAGGGAATAATCAGCAGATTTGTTAGTAAAAACCAAGTAGGAAACGTCCCAAAGTTTACCAAAATAATCGGTAAGGTAAATAATTGTGCTGCAATACTTACGATGATAATTTGCTGTATCTGCTTAACAAGCCAATTTTGAGTAGTAAAAAATTTGGTTGTCGGGTTTGCCAAGAGTAGAATACCTAAGACCGCAGCGTAAGATAGCTGGAAACCCAAATCATTTACAACGGTTGGTTCTATAGCTATTTGTAAAACCCATGCTATTGCCAGTAAATTCAATCCGTTAGATTTTCTGCCGAAAAGATTTCCCATAATTACCAAACTTCCGGTTAGCACTGCCCGAACAATCGAGGGCGAAGCCCCAGCCAGAAAACAATATCCCCACATTGCTACCAATAAAATCAAGTTGATAGCTATCTCTCCGTATCTAAACTTTTTCAAAAATACCAAACAGAAACCTAACATTCCAAAAATCAGGCTTACGTGCATTCCGGAAACAGCCAAAATATGTGCAGCTCCAGTACGAATAAAGGCTTGCTTTACCTCCGAAGGTACATCTTGTTTAATTCCCAACAATAAAGCCGTTGCTAAACCCCGATTGCTATCAGACAAATGTTTCTCAAACAACCCGCAAACATATAACCTAACACCATTTAACCCAGATGATGAATGTCCAATATATTGAAAATCAAAAGCATTTATCTTAGCCTTAACTCCTTGCTGATGTAGCCATTTGCCATAACTATTGCTATCTGAAACTTCTTGCAGATTACCTAACAAACGGATTTTATCTCCAGAAGCTGGGCGGCAGATTAATTTTTGATTACTGATAAACACCAAAACACTACCGGTAACTTTTGCCTTAGCACCATTGCTCTCAACAGAGTCCGTTTCAAGTGTCAATGACCAGCCAAACTTAGTTTCCTTAATTTCTGAAGCCATCTTGCCCTGTAGCCATAGTTTTTTACCAACCAGTTTTTCAACCGAATTATTGGGTTGAAAAAGCTGTAACCCAGACAACCCCATGCCGGCCAAAATGGCTATAACACAGCCGATAATGGTATTATAAGCTCCTTTGTAATAGCTTGAACGAGAACGAAAATAACCCAAACAAACCAATAACACAATAGCCAGAAATACTGCATATACCTGAAAACCAAGCAAAACTCCGATTGTTAATGGTGCAGCAAACCAAATAGCCGATATTTGTGATAGTTTCATAGTACAAAATTTGCCTATTATCTGCCCAAAAACAGGGAAGATTTTAGGATTTGGTAACAACACCCAAGTTGGCTTTATCTCTAAAAAAACGCACTATAAGGCAGAACTTGCATAACTTCGCAGCATCATTTCTAAATTTTTAGTGATTTAACGAGTATGCAAAACTTTGTTTTAGTTTCCGGCGGGTGCGGTTTTGTAGGCAGAAATCTGGTAAAACGCTTATTAACAACCACTCAAGACACAATTATTGTTGTGGATGATTTATCTGTGGGGATTTCACCACGAGAATGGTTGCCCGAAAACCATCCCTTTCAAGTAACAAAAGACATTGAATTTTGGGGCGAAAATGGCCGGATGATTTTTTGGAAAGGTGATTTTCGGATTTTTTTACGGCAATTAACATCCCGCCCAAGTTGGTTCGCTGATGAATACAATATTCCGTTAAGTCGTTTTTCTGATGTGTACCATTTTGCAGCTATTGTTGGCGGGCGTGCCAAAATAGACGGCGACCCTATGATGGTTGCCTTAGACTTGGCCATTGATGCCGAATTTTTTTACTGGGTGGTAAATCACAAACCAAATAGAGTACTTTTCCCAAGCTCCAGTGCTGCATATCCCATTAATAAACAAACAGTTGATACAGCTATTGCGCTTAAAGAATCTGAAATTAAATTTGATGACATTTTGGGTCAGCCGGATATGACCTACGGTTGGTCTAAGCTTACCGGAGAATATTTAGCACAAATTGCTGCAAAATATTATGGAATATCTGTGGCCTGTGTACGTCCTTTTTCTGGATACGGTGAAGACCAAGATTTAACGTATCCTGTGCCCGCAATTGCTGCCCGCGCAGCCAAAAAAGAAGACCCCTTTGAAGTATGGGGATCCGGAAAACAAGGCAGAGACTTTGTGCATATTGACGACTGCATAGACTGTATCCTCTTAGCTATGGAAAATGTTCATGACGGGTCAGCTATCAATATTGGTTCAGGAAAACTCACTTCATTTTTGGAAATAATCGAACTTTTCTGCCAATTTGCCGGCTATAAACCCACCATTAAACCGCTGTTAGATAAACCCGTTGGGGTTCATTCCCGTTATGCAAATATGGATTATGTAGCCCAGCAGTTTTCATGGAAACCCAAAATATCCATAGAAGCCGGTATGAAACGTGTATATGATGCCGCAGTGGCCAAATTGAACAAATGATAAAACCAACGTTATTTTTAGATAGAGACGGCACAATCCTCTTAGAACCAAACGACTACAAAATAGACACTTTTGAAAAGTTGCGGTTTTTACCGTCTGTAATATCTTCCCTCAGCACCTTAAAAGAAGCCGGATACCAGTTGGTGATGGTAAGTAATCAAGAGGAAGTTGGAACAGAATCTTTTTCTTGGGAAAAGTTTTTGGCAGTCCATAATCTAATGCTCGATATTTTATTTCATGAAGGTATTACTTTTGAGGAAGTTCTTATAGACACGCACCATGCCCATGAAAACCATCCTAACCGAAAGCCCGAAATCGGCATGATTTCACCTTGGCTCAAACAAAATCCGGTGGATATGACCCGCAGCTTCGTTATCGGAGACCGAAAAACGGATGCTCATTTAGCACTAAATTTGGGCTGCCAAAGTATCACAATCAAATGTTCTGCCAGCGCAAACGGAGATTATGAACTGCAAAACTATCCTGACTACCCAACGACTACTTTTGAGCATTGGAAACAAATAACCCGCTTTTTATTAGAAAAACTGACATAATACCGATAAAGTAAACTCGGCATGAATACCAATTCACAAAACACTGATTTTGATATAGTTATTCCTGTTTATCAAAATTATGACGGTATCGTGGCTTGTTTACAAAGTTTAGTACCTCATTTCCAAAAAGAAATTAGCTTTCGGGTAATTGTTTGCGTAGATGCTGACGAAGACGACAATACCTACCAATCTTTGCAGGAAAAAGTATATCCTTATCAATTGCTTGTGCTGAAACATCCGGACGGAAAAAGGCATGGCCGAAATGCAACCCGAAACCTTTCTATACCTCACATCACCGCTAAATTTATCTTAACGATAGATTCTGATATGTTAGCAGGGGAAAAATTGTTAGCACAACATCTTCTTTACTTAACCCGAAATTTTCCTTGTATTTCTTTGGGGGGAGTTATTTATCCCGAAGCTAAGGTAAATTTTTGGGCTGATTATTTGAATTATCGAGGTAAAGCAAAGTACCAAGCTGGTGAGGAGCTGCCTTATTATTACTTAGCGATGGGAAATGCGGCCTTTCCTGCCCAATCATGGGTAGATTTAGGCGGCCAAGATGCCAATATGACCCGCTACGGGGGCGGAGATACTGAATTTGCTTACCGAATGCACCAACGGTTTGCATGGAAAACCTACTACAATCCGGAGGCAGCCGTCTTTGCTCTGACCGAAAAAAATATATCTACTGCGCTACAGCAATATGAAGAGTTTGGGCAGTTCAACCTAAAATACATCCGCCAAAAGCATCCACAATTTATCAAACTTTTCCGCTTTGATCTTTGGGGTTTTAACTCCCTTAGTGCCAGACTAATCCGTTTTTTATGGTCTTTTAACTGGGCTGCTTGTTTATTTCCGCTAATTCTGCACAGCCCCAATTTTCTGCGCAGAATTATCATTCATTTTTTGGTCGGTAACCAAATAGTTCGTGGCTATTTAAAAAAATAGCCGATTATTCGTTTATGCTTCCCATTAAATCGAACTCTTGGCAATCATGAATCAAAACATCATAAAATTCTCCGATTTTAAGCGGCTTACTACTTGTGATAATCACCTCATTATCAACCTCTGGAGTATCATATTCCGTGCGACCTATCCAATAAGGAGTTTCATGTCTGTCAATAATAACCTTGTAGGTTTTGCCGATTTTTTGGGTATTTAACTCAAAAGAGATTTGCTGCTGAAGTGCCATCAACTCTTGCAAACGATTTTCTTTAACTTTTTCTGGAACATCATCTAACAGATTGAAAGCGTGTGTGTTCTCTTCATGAGAGTATTTAAAAACACCTAATCTATCGAACCGAAATTGTTGAACAAATTGTTTTAGCTCATCAAAATCTTGGGAGGTTTCTCCCGGATAACCCACAATAAGCGTTGTTCTTAGATGAATATCCGGAACTTGTTCCCGAATGGTTTGTATTAGTTTTTGGGTTCTGGCTTGACTGATTCCCCGCCTCATGGAGGTCAATATTTTGTCAGAAATATGCTGAAGCGGTATGTCTAAATATTGGCAGATTTTTGGATTTTGGCGGATTACCTGCAAAACATCTTCCGGAAAACCGTTTGGATAGGCGTATTGCAGACGAATCCATTCAATTCCGGAAATCTGGGATAATTGTTCTAACAAATTGGCTAACTGGTGCTTACTGTATAAATCTATTCCATAAAAAGACAAATCCTGTGCGATGAGGATTAGCTCTTTTACGCCTTTTTGAGCTAATGATTCAGTTTCTTGCAGTAAAGATTCTATGGTTCGGCTCACGTGCGCGCCACGCATGAGCGGAATAGCACAAAAACTACACGGACGGTTACAGCCTTCTGATATTTTTAGATACGCATAATGCTTGGGGGTTGTTAAAAGCCGCTCCCCAATCAAATGCTGCTTATACTCTGCCGATAATTCTTGTAGTAATTCCGGTAAACTTTGAGTACCGAAAATACCATCTGCTTCCGGAAACTCTTGAACCAAATCATCTTTATATCTCTCTGATAAACAACCAATTACATATAATTTTTGGATATTTCCAAGTGATTTTTCATGGGCATAAGCCAATATTGTGTCTATGGATTCTGCTTTAGCTTGATCTATAAAACCACAAGTGTTGATGATAACTATCGGTGTCTTTTCGGCAGAATCATGAACAGCATTGATCTGATTTGCCTGTAATTGATTCAACAATACTTCGGAGTCAACTAAGTTTTTAGAGCAACCTAAGGTAATAACATTAACAAGATTTTTAGGTAAATATGGCTTAGTGCGCATATATCAGCCGGCAATTAGTTTGTTTTATGAGGGTATTTTTCTAAGGCTGCTTGCAGACATTCAATTGCTTGATGTAAGTCTGATTCGTTTAAAACATAGGCTATTCTGACTTCTTTTTTACCAAGTCCCTGAGTTGCATAAAATCCGGTAGCTGGTGCCAACATAACTGTAGCTCCTTTGTAATCAAAGGATTCTAAAATCCATTGGCAAAAGTGGTCGCTATCTGTAATGGGTAGCTGAACGGTTAGGTAGAAAGCGCCGGAGGCTTGGGGGCATTTTACACCCGGTATTTTCCGCAGAGCATCTACAACCAAATTTCTACGGGAAACATAGGCTCCGATAACCTCTTCAAAATAGCTATCCGGTGTGTCTATACAAGCTTCTGAGCCAATCTGCTCCAACGTTGGAGGCGATAAACGCGCTTGAGCAAACTTTAAAGCCGCTGCATAAACATCTTTATTTCGGGTGATAAAAGCACCTATTCGCGCTCCGCAGGCCGAATAACGCTTTGAAACAGAATCTACCATCACCACATGATTAGACAAAGCCGGTAATTGCAGTACCGAAAAAAACGTCTTCCCGTCATAGCAGAACTCTTTGTAAACCTCATCTGCAAATAAATACAAATCATGGGCAATAACGAGTTCCTGCAAAGCCTCTAATTCCTGCTTAGAATAAAGTTTTCCAGTAGGGTTTGAGGGATTGTTGATTAGAATTGCCTTTGTTTTTGGGGTTATCAAGCGGGCAAAGGTTGCGGCATCCGGCAGGGCAAAGTCATTTTCCAAATAAGTAGTTATCGGAACGATTTTAACTCCGGCTTCTATCGCAAAACTGTTATAGTTAGCATAAAATGGTTCGGGGATTATCACTTCGTCCCCCGGATTTAGGCAAGCCATAAATGCAAAACGAATAGCTTCCGAACCTCCTGTTGTAACCAAAATTTGTTCATGAGTTAGTTCGATATGGTGTTTTGCATAATATTCGGTTAGTTTTCTGCGATAGCTTTCGTTTCCGGCGGAATGGCTGTATTCAAGTACTTTTAAATGAGCATTTTGTACTGCATTCCAAAATCCTTCCGGTGTGGTTATATCTGGCTGACCGATATTCAAGTGGTAAACTTTTATTCCGCGCTTTTTCGCTGCTTCTGCATACGCTACCAGTTTTCGGATTGGAGATGGCGGCATTAACTCCCCTCGTTTAGATATTATAGGCATAATTTATTGTTGATGCAAAACTGCATGGTTTTTAATTATGTATCAAAATAAGCTGATTTCTTGCTAAAATTTAGTTCTGACTTAAAAGTATAATGATGATAGTTTCTAAATTAGAAACTATTTACGTAGCTACGATATTGTCTTTTGAGACAAACGAGTAAGATAAAATATCAACTAAGTTTCTGATAATTAAGTTTTTTTAAACTCTTTCTATCACGGTTGCGATTCCCATTCCGCCGCCTACACAAAGGGTTGCTACGCCATAGCGTTTGTTGCGGTATTCAAGTTCGTCTAACAGCGTGCCCAAAATCACACCTCCTGTAGCCCCAAGAGGATGCCCCATAGCAATAGCACCGCCGTTGACGTTTACTTTGTCGGCAGGGATATTTAGTTCGTGCATAAACCGCAATACAACGGCGGCAAATGCTTCATTAACTTCAAATAAATCAATATCTTGTAGTTTTAGGCCGGCTTTTTCGACGGCTTTAAGGGTAGCGGGCATTGGGCCGGTTAGCATAATGGTAGGCTCTGTGCCGATAACGCAAAAGGAGCGGATTTTAGCTCTGGGCTTTAGCCCGCTGCGCTCTCCGGCAGCTTTGCTCCCAATAATCATAGCCGAAGCTCCATCTACGATACCGGAAGAATTACCAGCATGATGAATATGAATAACTCTCTCAATTTCAGGGTATTTCTGGATAGCCACTGCGTCAAAACCACCCATTTGGCCATATTGCTCAAAAGAAGGAGCTAAACTACTCATGGCTTCAACAGAGGCGTTCTCGCGAATAGTTTCATCTTTGTCTAAGATAACTAAACCATTTATGTCTTTTACGGGAACTATTGAGCGGTTAAACTTACCGGCTGCTCTGGCTACGCTGGCTTTTTGGTGGGATTCTACGGCGAAGCTATCTGCATCTAAGCGGGAATAGCCATACTTTGTGGCAAGCAAATCAGCGGCAACACCCTGCGGAACAAAATAAGTAGGTACTGCTACGGCAGGATCCATATACATAGCACCACCGTCGCTACCCATCGCAATACGCGACATTGACTCTACTCCGGCAGCTATGCCCAATTCTACTTGGCCGCTCATCACGTATGCCGCTATTTGATTAACGGCTTCTAAACCGCTTGCGCAAAAGCGATTAACAGTAACTCCGGCAACACGCTGGTTGTATCCGGCAGCCATCGAAACAGTCTTACCCAACTCTCCCCCCTGCTCTCCTATCTGGGTAACGCAACCTAACACCAAATCCTCAACCAGAGAAGTATCTAACTGATTTCTATCTTTAAGTGCTTGTAATAAAGTAGTTACTAACCGAACAGGACGTACTTCGTGTAAAGATCCATCTTTTTTACCTTTTCCCCGTGGGGTACGTACTGCATCAAATATATATGCCTCTGCCATAAAAAACTGATTTGAAGCCACAAATTTAGCCTTTTTAGGTCAAATTTTTTTTTGAAATGCTGAAAAATTATCTTTTTATGTTTTGGAGAAAACCAACTTCCTCTTCTGTTTCACAAGGTTGTTTATGAAAGTTGAATTTTAGGTGGGTTCTAAAAATTAGTTTTTTTATTTTTTTCAGGCACAAATCAGAACTCTTTTAAAATCTGGGCTGAAAAAGTAAGCAATTGTACAAATTATTTTTTTAATTCACATACAAATTTTTAATTCGCAATTAACTAACTAATTAATAGCATATTACGATGTAAATAAATTTAATCTTTGAACTTGTTCAAGCCTGAATAAGTTGTAGGTAAGGTTTATGAGTTCGATTATTCCTGTTGCTCTTGCTATTCCTACAGATTTAACCGCAAGCCCGTTCATACTTTGTTCCATAAAACCAAATACGTGTTCTACTCTTACCCTTATGATGTCATATTGTTTTCGTGTTAAATTATACGTAAATATACGTATAATTGCTTGAATAACAATGATTTAAATTATAGAACCCACCAAAAATAAATCTAAGATATGGTTGGAGTTATTGTTCTCATAATGTCTATTCCCTTTATCGTAATGAAATTAAACTTTTGAATGCCTACACCCTAAAACGGCACTGAAATCTGTGTAACTTTACGGCCTATGTGTGCTTCAAAAGACATACAAATACTTATCTATTGTTTTTTAGGGGTTTTACTCAATAACAGCGTTTGGGGGCAGGCTTCCTTTTCTGAAAAAGTTACTACTGCTGCAGATATAGGAATGACAATCAACAACTTAGGTATGGTTGGTAACGCTTTTAAGGGAAGTTATGTTGTGTTAAAGTATCCTTCTTGTGAATATCCTCGAAATTCGGGTATAGAGCATTTGTTTGAAGGAGGGTTGTGGATTGGGGCAAAATCAAATGGCGGTTCAATAATTGTTTCTACCGGTGCTGTTGATGATGCCAGTGGCTACACAACCGGAAAGGCCGGTTTTGAATACACAGCCGCAATCGGGAGTGAGCTAATTGAGCGGTCTTCACTGTTAGATAACGCCAATTATACACCTAACGCTATCTCTCACCAAGATTTAGTGTCAGATTTCACAGATACTAACATTGTGGTACCCGGCACCAGCACCCCAATCAGCACATTGGAAAACGGCCCAATAGGTACCGGCGTTCATTTTGAAGCCTATAATTGGAACTACTCATTTGCAGATTTCTTCGTAATCCTGAATTATCAAGTTACAAACGTGAGCACAAATACTTGGAACGATGCCTACTTAGGACTTTGGATTGACCCCGTAGTGCGAAACGTAAACGTAACTGCCGCAGGTTCAGGAGGTACTGCCTTTTACAATAAAAGCGGAACTGGATTTATGGATAGCTTATTACTTGGTTATGAGTTTGATGCGACCGGAGATATAGGTTTTACAGAAAGCTACATCGGCACAAAGTTTTTAGGTGCCGAAAGTACTACCCAATTTTACCACCCTAAAATAACCCCAAACTTTAATGCCTATTTTAATTCTTGGAATTTCAAGGACTTTACGTCCAGCTATCGCGCCCCTCAAAATGATAATGAACGATATGCCAAACTCTCCAGCGGCTTAAACACCGACCCTAATTGGGAATCAACGATTAAGGCTCAGCTAAAAATTCCGGGTAATCGTTCGCAGCTAATCTCGGTAGGGCCATTTTCAGCAATAAAACCCGGAGAAACCGTTACAATTGCCTTTGCTATTGTCTTAGCCAAGAAAAATGAAGATGGCAACCCGAACATAACCGATAATGAAGTACAAAAGCAGCTTTTAGCTCAAAATGCGGCCTGGGCACAATCCGCCTACAATGGTGAAGATAAAAACTTTAACGGAATCTTAGATGAAGGTGAAGACTTAGACGGTAACGGAAAGATAACCCGTTATATCTTACCCACCCCGCCGGATATTCCCAAAACACGCTGGGTCGTTTCCGAAAATCAAGTAACACTGTTTTGGGCTAATAACGCCGAAAACTCCATAGACCCAATCACCCAAAAAAAAGATTTTGAAGGATACCGAATTTACCAAACCTCAACCGGCTTTGATGTTACCAATACCCAAAATCTTGCAAGTGCCTTAAAGCTCATTGCACAATTTGATATGCCCGACAATCAGTTTGGGTACAATAATGGAATGCAATCCGTAAAACTACCTCAGCCACAATACTTTGTAGGTGATTCAACAGCATATCAATATCGCTATACTTTTTTAAATTTACCGGCCGGCTGGCAGCAGGCAATGGCCATCACTGCCTTTGACCAAGGCGACCCAGAGAGTAACTTGGCTTCATTAGAAACCAGCCGATTAAGCCCAACCGCTATGAAACGCATTTTCCCCGGAAAGCCTGCTAACGATAATTTTATCTACGGAGATCCCTTTGTGTATCCCAATCCATATTATGCTAAAGCAGGTTGGGAATATGATAGTAATGAGGAACTTAGAAAAATTACATTTGCTAACTTGCCAGCTCATTGTGAAGTTACTGTTTACACCCTTGCAGGTGATATTGTCCATTCATTTGTTCACACAGAAAATTCTTATACCGGATCGGATTCCAAATGGTTTTCTACCTATTCAGATCCCACAAATACTCTTTTTTCAGGGGGCGAACACGCTTGGAATTTGCTTTCTACTAATATCCAAATTCTGGCACGTGGGCTGTATTTATTTGTTGTTAAAGACTTAGAAAGCGGCCGGATAAAGAGAGGTAAATTCGCTATTGTCAAGTAATTATGAGAATATTTACCATAGCAAATAACTTTCTTTTTAACACTCTCTTGCCTTACAACAAAACTTTAATCAAGCTATTGATTAGCTGCAACTATATTTTAAAAAATCCAGCGATAAACTTCAAAGCTATAGCTAAACAAAACTTAATACACTTATTCTGAGTATTTTACTATGAAAACTATTGTTTTTTTACATCAAGGTTCTGAATGGTATGGCTCTGACAAGATGTTAGCCGCCTTAGTGGTAGGATTAGATAAGACAAAATTTCGGGTAGTTGTAGTCTTACCACAATCGGGGATTTTGAGTAATTACTTAGAATCTAAGAATATAACTATTGTTTACTGTAAGTTAGCAGTTATTTCGAGGGCGTTATTTACGGTTCGGGGTCTTCTTTCGTTACCATTTAGTTTATGGCAAAATTTAAGGCAACTCCGGCAGGTTTTACGTCCATTCGGGAAAATAGATATTTTGCATACTTGCACTTTAGCGGTTTTAAGCGGATCTATTTTTGCGTGGCGGTATAAAATCTGCCATGTTTGGCACATTCACGAAATGATTGTAAACCCGCCTGTTGTTCGCCGGTGGCTACCACGTATTATTGAAAAGTTTTCAGATAGCGTTCCCTGCAATTCTACTGCAACACGAGATTTGCTGATTTCAGAATGCCCGAAAATATCACACAAAGCTATTGTGATAGAAAACTGTGTACTCCCTCCGGAAACTCCCTCTTCGCCAATCTCCTTAAAAGAGCAATATAACTATCCATCAGAAACAATTTTGCTTGGATTAGTTGGGCGAATTAACCGCTGGAAAGGGCAAACATTATTGGTAGAAGCCGCCGCTACATTGTTTAGCCAGGGAATAACCAATTTTCGGGTTATTTTTATTGGAGATGTACCTCCTGGCCAAGATGAATTTAAAATAGCACTGCAAAAAAAGATTGCCGAAACTAACTATCAGGCTTATTTTCAGATTATTTCATTTCAGCAAGATATTTGGGCTTTCTGGCCGGCTTTGGATATAGCGGTAGTTCCCTCTACGGAGCCGGAACCATTTGGGTTGGTAGCCATAGAAGCTATGTATTCCGGTAAACCGGTTATTGCCGCAAACCACGGCGGATTAACAGAAATTGTTGTACACGAACAAACCGGCTTGCTATTCAAACCCAATGACGTAACTGCCTTAGCAGATGCTCTCAAAAAATTAATATTTAACCCTGACCTAAGAATCAGTTACGGAAAATCTGGCAAAGAGCGCGTTGAATCCCATTTTAGCGAAAATAGCTATATCCAAAAATTTGACAGTTTATATGCTTCTTTGCTCAAAAACAGCCAATAGAGTTACATTTGTTTTTTAACTTTGCCTGCAAAAGTTTATCATGGGATTATTACAAGGTCAAGTTACGCTCATTACGGGAGCTACACGAGGAATTGGTAGAGAAATTGCACTTGAATTTGCCAGACAAGGGTCAGATGTAGCTTTTACCTATCAAAATAATTCTGATTTAGCAAATTCTTTGGTTTCTGAAATACAAAGTATTGGTTGTAAGGTATTTGCATTTCAAGCTGATGCTGCTGATTTTAATAAAGCACAGGAAGTCATTGATACCATTGTTGCAAAAGCCGGAAAGTTAGATTGCGTAATCAACAATGCCGGAATCACCAAAGACAATTTGCTGCTCCGCATGACCGAAGAACAATTTGACACTGTGGTAAATACAAACCTAAAAAGTGTTTTTAACTACACCAAAGCCGCCAGTAAAATTTTTTTAAAGGCTAAAAAAGGTTGCTTCATCAACATTAGTTCTATTGTAGGCTTAACGGGAAATGCCGGGCAGGCAAATTATGCTGCTTCCAAAGCCGGAATAATTGGTTTTACAAATTCCATTGCCAAAGAATTAGGTTCGAGAAGTATTCGCGCAAATACCGTTGCACCCGGGTTTATTCAAACAGAAATGACCGCTAATTTACCAGATTCTGAAATCCAAACATGGTTGCAAAAAATACCGTTAAAACGTCCGGGAACCCCCAAAGATGTTGCCGGAACCTGCGTATTCCTCGCCTCACCTTATGCCGCCTATATCACCGGACAAGTAATCATCGTAGATGGCGGAATGTTTATTGACTAACTATCTCCATGAAAATCATTTGTATCGGTAGAAATTATCCAGCACACGCCCGAGAACTAAATAATGAAATCCCTGAAGATCCTGTTATTTTTTTGAAGCCCGAAACGGCAGTACTCCAAAGCGGAAATACCTTTTTTTTGCCAACATTTTCACCCGAAATACATTACGAGTGTGAAGTAACACTCAAAATAGGGAAAAAAGGGAAAGATATTCCCGAAACCCAAGCAGATTCTTACCTATCCGGTGTTGGGCTGGGAATTGACTTCACCGCAAGAGATTTACAACAAAAACTAAAACAAAAGGGATTACCTTGGGAATTAAGTAAAGCATTTGACAAGTCAGCCGTTATATCCGAATTTTACCCAATTCACTCTTTTCAAAATATCCATGAATTATCTTTTGAATTGTTTATCAATGGCTTACAAAAGCAGCAGGGAAATACTCGAGAAATGCTTTTTTCCATTCCAAAGATTATTTCATTTGTGTCTATGTATTTTACCTTAATAGCAGGAGACATTATTTTTACCGGCACACCGGCGGGGGTGGGAAAAGTAAATCATGGAGACTTATTAGCTGGAAAACTCAACGGGCATGAAATACTAACCGTTTCTATTGGCAATACTTTAGTAAAGATTTAAGCGGCTATTAAGCCCACTTGCCTTAGTTTGTCTAATCGTTATTTGTTTTTAGATAAGTTAATTATAGATAAACTTATTGTTTATAATATCTATTGTAAATTAACGTAATGTAAATTCTTGTTTACCAATCAAATACCCTTCACAGAATACTTTTACTTGATAATTTCCTTTGCTAAAATCGTTTTTATCCGGGTGGTTATATATTTCACAAATGTTGATTGTTTCGCGGTTGTAATTAGCTGATGTTTTTAGGGTATAAATCTGCTCTTTGCCGTCATAGGTGAAGTAACCGCTGGTATTTTCAAAGTTTTTTTCGACCTGCCCGTTAGGGTTCGTAATCTGGATAAAAACATCTCTTTTTCCGGCTGTTGCAGCTAGATTTTCAATGATATTAAAGCAGATTTTTATTTTTTCAATTTTTGAGGCTTTCATTTCATTGGAGTCAAATTCTTTATCGCGGCGGTTTAAGCCGGTTATTTTGAAATCAGCCGTTTTGAGTACTGCTGCTGCTGCCAACTTGGTTTCATACAGAAACTTTTCCTGTTCTAATTCATAGTTAAGGCTGTCTTTTTTCTTAACTTCGTTTGATAAATCTTGGTTTTGGTTTTTTAGTTGTTTATTTTCTTCTTTGAGGGTAGTTATTTCTTGTTGATATTTTTTGATATAGTATTCCATTTGGTCAATTCGGGCTTTGTACTCTTCAGCTTGTTTTTTAGTGATTTTTCCGGCCTCCATTAATTTATTGACTTGGTACTTTTTATCATTTATTTCTTTGGTTAGGTTTTGGATTTTTTTATCTTTTTCAGCAATAGCAAGATCTTTATCTTGGATTTGGGATTGCATATCACCCACTTTGGTATTGAGTTCTTCAATTTCCTTATCGAGTTCTACTTGGTTTTCAGCCAGTTGTTCGTTTTCTTGCTTTAGTTTTTGATTGCTTACAAAAAAATACCCTAAACCGGATAGCATTGCTAAGATAACTACCGTTACCACAACTCGTATCAAGGTAGGATTTATTTGATTCATATTTTAATTATTGGCTTGCGAAGTTACACATTTCAAAGAAATGCAAGTTTTTTTCAGAATCAAAAATTGAGAATAGCTGATTTTTAGATTCTTAGAAAAAGGATACTTAAATATTCGGTTTAAATCAATTGCGAATCTGGTACTAAGGTTCGTGTTATTTTTACAATAATTACTAACTTGCAAGCAGATTTTATCTTATCAAATTATGTCTGGTCATAGTAAATGGGCTACGATTAAAAGAAAAAAAGCAAAAACCGATAGTAAGCGGAGTTCTATATTCACTAAATTAGCAAAAGAGATTACGGTTGCAGCCAAGTTAGGCGGAGGAAATCTTGAGAGTAATGCTCGGTTACGTTTGGCGGTTCAGAATGCTCGGAAAAACAGTGTTCCTAAGGATGCTATTGAGCGTGCTATCAACAAAGGTGCAGGTTCTGATAGCGCAAACTTAACAGAAATCGTTTATGATGGCTACGGCCCCGGCGGAATCGCTATCGTTGTGGAATGCACTACCGATAACCTAAACCGCTCCGCAGCCAATATCCGCAGCTATTTTAACAAAGTAGGCGGAAACTTCGGAAGCTCCGTCCGATTTATGTTTTCCCAAAAAGGTGTCTTTATTATCCAAGATAATAATTTCGATAGTGAATCTTTTATTTTTGAACTCCTTGATGCCGGTGCTGAAGACGCTGAACTCAATGACGGTTTTTACACCGTCATTTGTCCTTTTGAGCAGTATGGGCAAATGATAGCCTTTTTTGAAGCACATAAAATTGAACCGGAAAGCACTACCTTAGAGTGGATTCCGGCAAACCACACCGGCACAGACATCGAAAATGCTACCAAAGTAATGAAACTCATTGACTTACTCGAAGACGATGATGACGTGCAGCACGTTTATCATAATTTAGAACTTACTGATGAGTTGTTAGAAAAAATCAGCTAACTATATGGAAACAAGCTTTGAAAAATTAGCCCGAAAAAATACCGAAGCCCTACTTGGTGGCGGGCAAGACAAAATAGATGCTCAACATAAAAAAAAGAAACTAACTGCCCGCGAAAGAATCGAAATACTCTTAGACAAAGGTTCTTTTGAAGAAATTGGAAAGTTTGTAACCCACCGTTCAAACGAATTTGGCTTAGATAAGCAGCATTTTTTAGGTGATGGCGTTGTTACCGGATACGGCAAAATAAACGGCAGACCTATTTATATTTTCAGCCAGGATTTTACCGTTTTGGGCGGGTCATTATCCGAAACCTTTGCAGAGAAGATTTGCAAAATTATGGATTTAGCCTTGAAAAATGGCGTTCCTGTTATCGGATTAAATGATTCGGGAGGGGCGCGGATTCAGGAAGGTGTGGTTTCTTTGGCTGGATATGCCGAGATATTTTACCGCAACACATTAGCTTCCGGAGTTATTCCGCAGCTATCTGCTATTTTGGGACCCTGTGCCGGCGGAGCTGTCTATAGCCCAGCTATTACCGACTTCATTTTTATGGTCGAACAAACTTCCTTTATGTTTGTTACAGGGCCAAACGTCGTTAAGACCGTTACCCATGAAACCGTTAGTTCCGAAGAACTCGGGGGAGCTATTACCCATTCCGGCAAAAGTGGCGTAAGTCATGCAGCTTTTCCCAATGAAATCGCTTGCTTAGAAGGTATCCGAAATATTCTTTCCTATATCCCACAAAACTGTGAGGAACTTCCGCCAAGATTACCTTATAGTTTGCAGCAAGATGAAGCCGTGCCAGCTTTGGATAGCATTATACCTGAAAACCCAAACCTTCCTTATGATATGAAAGACGTTATCAACGCTATTTCGGATAAGGATTCGTTTTTTGAAATTCATCAAAATTTTGCAGAAAATATTGTAGTAGGATTTGCTCGGCTTGCCGGTAGAAGTATTGGAATCGTTGCTAACCAGCCGGCTTGTTTAGCAGGTTGTTTGGATATTAACGCAAGCGTAAAAGCAGCCCGTTTTGTCCGTTTTTGTGATAGTTTTAACATTCCACTGCTGGTTTTTGTGGATGTTCCGGGATTTTTACCCGGCACAGACCAAGAATGGAACGGCATTATCAGCAACGGAGCAAAGCTGCTATATGCTTTTTGCGAAGCAACAGTACCCAGAATCACGGTAATCACACGCAAAGCTTATGGCGGTGCTTATGATGTGATGAACTCTAAACATATTGGCGCAGATATGAACTTTGCATGGCCTTCGGCAGAAATCGCCGTTATGGGCGCAAAAGGAGCCGCAGAAATTATCTTTAAAAAAGAAATATCCGAAGCAAACGACCCGGAACTAAAATTAGCCGAAAAAGTAGATGACTATACCCGAAAATTTGCCAACCCATATCGGGCTGCTAACAGAGGTTTTGTAGATGAAATCATTGTGCCTTCCGAAACACGCCCCAAACTTATCAAAGCCTTTGAAATCTGTGAAACAAAGGCCGTTAAAAGGCCCCCTAAAAAACATGGCAATATTCCCTTGTAATTCTTTAAGGCTACTTTTGCTTTAAAAAACTGACTAACTTTGCTCAAAGCTACTATTGCAGTTTTATGTCTGGTTCACAAACTTCTTTTTTATCAAATAAAACGATGCATCGAAACATCAAATTCTTAGAAATCAGATCAGAATTAGGTGCCGGAACGTTTGGCTCAAGCCTTGGAATAGATGCTATCAAGTTTGCCGCTCTCAAAAAGCATTCTGATATTTTTTTGACCTACCATTCTGAATCCATAGAGAGCGATACCGGGTGGATTTCCCCTGTTTTGGAACATAAGTTTGCCAAAAAAATTGACGAAATGATGCTCTTATATGAAAAAATCAGTTTACGGATTAAGCAATATCTGGGAACCGGTTTTTTCCCCCTTGTGATAGCTGGAGACCATGCAAATGCCGGAGGCACTATTGCCGGAATAAAACGCACGTATCCGCAGGCTAAACTCGGCGTAATCTGGATTGATGCCCACGGCGACATCCATTCTCCCTACACAACCCCTTCCGGAAACATTCACGGAATGCCTTTAGCAATATCATTGAACCTTAAAAATCTGGATTCTCAGGTTAATAAACTTGATGAACGCACAGAAATCCTCTGGGAAAAACTTTGCAATGTAGGCAATATCAGCCCCAAAATTCTTTTTGAAGACCTCGTTTTAATTGATATTCGGGACTTAGAACAGCCCGAATGGGATATTATTCACCGAAAAAATATTGAATATTATGATCCGGAAGATATTCAAAAACATGGTATTGAATATGTTGCACAAAACGCGCTGAACTACTTAGATAAATGCGATTATATTTATGTCAGTTTTGATGTAGATAGTTTAGATCCCTCAATTTCAACCGGAACAGGCACTCCGGTTCAAAATGGGCTTACTGTGGAGCAGGCAAAATCACTGCTGAAAATATTATGGAAAAGCCCAAAGCTAATCGCATTTGAAATTGTTGAGGTAAATCCGCTATTAGATAATCAAAATAGGATGGCTGAAATTGCATTTGAACTTATCCAAAGTTTGATTTATGAATAAAATTATCTTGCTTTTAGTGGGATTTTTTTTTCTGGCTGCTAACAGTTGTTACGCGCAGCCGTCAAGAAATGTATTGGTTTATAAGTTTGACCCCTTAGGGGGGCTTTTTGGGGAACTTCGTTTTTCTTTTGAAAGAAAACTATCTCCACATCGTTATTTTTTCTCTTCTGCCGGTTATTATCAGCGGGAAGATAAACTTGACGTAAACGGAAATCCGGTTGATGGTCCATCTCAGTTTGGAAATATCCTTCGTGCGGTATTTAAGTCTCCTTACAATAAGTTTTTTTATACTTCTGCGGGATATTTTTACAAAAACTATGGTTTTGACCGTGAAAAATTACATGGCCCTATTTTTCGTGCAGGAATCAAGCAATACATAAAAACGCTTAATGCTCCGGAGGGGGCTTTTGTTTATTTAGGAATAGGATATGGGCTTATTCGGGCACAATTCTATAATTTAGAATATTCATTAATTCATTCAGAAATTATTCACAAACCCGGTGCTTCCTTTGCTATTGGTCATCAATGGCTTTGGGGGATGAAAGATAACTGGGTTATTAGTATGTTTGGCGGTATGGAATACTATCACATCATCCGGATGAAGCCTAATTATGACCCTACCGTTTGGAAAAACATACCGAATTTCATTTTATATGCAGGATTGGAAGTAGGATTTTCTTTTCGGCAAAAATTTAGGCATTGGTAACTCATTAAACCACCCTTTAAAACTGAAAAATCATGGATTTCATCGCAGAATTGCAGCACCAAATAAGTGTTTCTGTTGAAGAGTTATTTCAACAAAAGGTTAGCCCAAGCAGTATTTCAATACAGCCTACCAACCCAGAACATTCTGGAGATTTTACGGCCTTAATGTTTCCTTTGGTTAAATTAAAATTAGGTTCACCGGAAGATTTAGGAAATAAGATCGGGGAGCATTTAGTAAGCCGCTATAAACCTATTGAAAGTTTTACTGTTATCAAAGGTTTTTTGAATTTAGTAATTCGAGAAAGTTATTGGTGGGCTTTTTTGGAGGAATCTATAGAAGCAGAAGAATCATTTTTTAGACTTCAAATAGGTCATAATAAGCGTGTTATGGTAGAATACGCATCTCCGAATACCAATAAGCCTCTTCATTTGGGGCATCTGCGTAATATATTTTTAGGTAATTCCGTCAGTAAAATATTAGAGGCTCTTGGCTTCACTGTTATTCGTGCCTGTTTGTATAACGATAGGGGAATACACATTTGCAAATCTATGATTGCTTGGAAGCTATATGGTAACGGAGAAACGCCTGCTTCCTCAAATATCAAAGGAGACCATTTGGTTGGAAAATATTATGTTACCTACGAGCGTGTTTACCAAGAACAAATATTAGAGCTTCGGGCAAAAAAAGTTTCGGAAGAAGACGCTAAAGAGCAAGCACCTATTTACCTTGAAGCCCAAGAAATGCTCAGAAAATGGGAAGCAAATGACCCTGAAATACGAGAACTCTGGAAACAAATGAATGGCTGGGTTTATGATGGCTTTCAAAAAACCTATCAACGAATCGGGGTTCATTTTGACCAATATTATTATGAATCCTTTACATACCTATTAGGCAAAGAAATCGTTGAAGAAGGGTTAAAAAAAGGTATTTTTTATAAAAAAATAGGTGGTTCCGTTTGGATAAATTTATTTGAAGAAGGGTTAGACGAGAAACTTTTATTGCGCTCAGACGGCACATCCGTTTATATTACCCAAGATTTGGGAACAGCTGATAAAAAGTATTTTGACCATCGTATTCAAAAGTCTATCTATGTAATTGGTGATGAACAGGATCATCACATGAAGACACTTATAGCCATTCTTCAAAAACTCGGCAAGCCGTATGCTTCCGGCTTATTTCATCTATCTTATGGTATGGTAGATTTACCCTCCGGAAAAATGAAATCCAGAGAAGGTACGGTCGTTGATGCTGATGATTTATTAGGCGAAATGCACCAAGTGGCGAAAACAAAAACCGAAGAGCTTGGCAAAGCAGATGAACTTAACGACAAAGAACTCAGTGAACTTTATGAAACGTTAGGGCAGGGAGCATTAAAATACTTCTTATTAAAAGTAGATGCAAGAAAACGCATTTTATTTGACCCAACCGAATCTATTGATTTTAGGGGAAATACAGGTGTTTATATCCAGTTTATGTATGCCCGAATAAAGTCTTTGCTAAATAAAGGTATTCAGGAAGATTATACGGCAGAAGAAATAGCTACTTCTATTACGTTATTGCCTATTGAGCGGAACTTATTGCGGCAAATACATCAATACCAATATGAGCTTCTTGAGTCCGGCTTAGCATACAATCCGGCTATTATTGCGAACTACTTATATGAATTGGCTAAGTTATTTAGCCGTTTTTACAATGAAGTACCTATTTTTAAAGAAAACAATAGAAGTTTAGTAAGCAATCGGCTATTTATTTGCAAGATGATAGGGGAGATTTTGTATCATGGTTTAGGGCTTTTAGGAATAAAAGCTCCTAATCGGATGTAATTATTTAGTTTTGTGGATTTTTACCAAGATTATATTCGGCCTCTTTTGTTTCAAGCGGATGCCGAAAGGGTTCATAATTTTACCTTTAATTCGCTTCGTTTTTTAAGTATTCTCAGCAATCGTTTTAAGTGGTTTCCGGATCGGGATATTCCTCTAAAGCCGGTTCATTTATTTGGATTATCTTTTCCAAATCCATTAGGGTTAGCTGCTGGTTTTGATAAAAACGCCGTGTTATTGGATTTTTGGCAGTACTTAGGCTTTGGTTTTGTAGAAATTGGGACAGTTACTCCAAGGCCGCAAGTAGGTAACCCAAAGCCAAGACTTTTTCGTATTACACAGGATTCTGCTATTTTAAACCGAATGGGGTTTAACAATGACGGAAGTACTGTGATTCGGAAAAGGTTAGAAAAAAAATCAGCTAATTTTATTATTGGGGTTAATATTGGCAAAAACAAAACAACTCCTAACGCTGATGCTGCATTAGATTATTGTGCTTGTATTCGCGAATTATCCGAAGCTGCTGATTATTTTGTGGTAAATGTAAGTTCACCAAACACACCCGAACTGCGCGATTTACAGACAAAAGAACCTTTGTATCGTTTACTTAATGAGATACAAAATCAAAATACAAAACTCCAAAATCGTCCAATTTTAGTAAAAATTGCTCCCGATTTAACCGAGAATAAATTAGATGATATTATAGAAACCATCCATAAAGTTCGATTATCTGGAATTGTTGTTTCAAACACAACCATTTCTCGCGCTAATTTAACAGCAAAGGAAGATGTTATTCAAAAATTAGGATCTGGCGGGATTAGCGGGAAACCGCTAACCAAAATAGCGTCAGAAAGATTGGTACAAGTTAGGGAGCGAACGAGTTTAGGAATAATTGGAGTAGGAGGGATATTTACACCGGAAGATGCACAAGCAAGGATTGATGGCGGTGCAAATTTAATACAACTATACACGGGATTTGTTTATCAGGGACCATCAATAATAAAGGAGATTATTCAGTATTTATATTGATTTTTTGTTCCACGTGGAACATTTTTTTATGCTATTTTTTTGTTCCACGTGGAACATCGTAGTATTTGTTTAAAAAATAGTTTTCTTTGTTGTGTATGATTATTTTTTCTGTTTCGGTTGAATCATTATAGCCTGATAAATGTAAAATACCATGAGTAATTACTCTAAATAATTCCTGTAAAAAGGGAACTTTAAATATCTCTGAATTATCGCTAACAGTATCCACAGAAATAAACAAAGTGGGGTTTTGGAATTCTTGGTTAGCAGCAAAAGTAATGATGTCCGTTGGGTAATTATGCGCTAAATAATAGGCATTTACTTGTTCGATATAACGATTAGAACAAAAAATAATCTCGATAGAAGAACCTAATGCTAATTCTCCTAAAATATTTTGTAAAAACTCTTTTGTAAAAATAGGGTCTGGTAGTCTAAATAAGGTATCTTCGTAATAAAAGAAATCCATTAAATCAAAAATCGTAGTTCTATTGAATTGCCGGGGTCATTAAAAATCATTTCGTTGGATAAGTGTTTCATGACAAAGATTCCTCTACCTCCAATGCTTTCGATATTTTCGGGAAGTGTGGGGTCTTTTACCTTTTGAACATCAAAACCCGGGCCTTCGTCTTGGATCCTAAAAGATACTATATTGGGGTTTTTTTGAAAGACTTCTATCTGAATTTTCTTATTAATATCATTCGCGTTTCCATGTACAATGCTGTTGTTAACTGCTTCGGTAACAGCTATCATTATGTTTCCGTATATTTCGTCCGATAGATCTAATTTAGCATTCAAATCATCAACAAAGTTTTCAACTATACTTAGCTCATCTATTGAACTTTTTATCTCTATTTTCATATACATATTTTTAATTTAATTTGGTGAAATAAGTTTGAAATACTGGTCTATTAAATCTTTGTATTCCGGTGTGTATTGAAATTTTGTAGAATTAAATATTTCGGTACGGATTCGTTGTTTGATTTTATCTAATTCTAAGTCTTTGGTAGATCGTTGATAGTCTTCTTTTCCGGTATTAGATTCGCGTTTATCATCAAATTCGCGTTCACGTACAGATTTATCAAAGTCTAATAGTCTGGAAAGTATTTGTTGCTGGCGCATCAGCATATCGTGGGTAAGGTGCTGGTTCATCAGTTCTATTTCTGTTTTTTGCATATCTTCCATGATTTTATCGGCGTTTCCAAGTCCTTTTTCTCCCTGTTCTTGTTTTATTTTTTCGTAAGCATCTTTCATTTGTTGGCGGATCATTTCTTGTCTTGCTCCGTATTCAGCTAATTTTTTGGGGTCTGGAGTGCCATTTTTCATCATTTCTCCCAATTCTTTATTTAATTGTTGCTGCATTTTAGCAACATCTCTCATAGAGGGTTTTTTACCTCCCGGTTTGTTGCAAGAGCCTTGGTTTTGTTGGGAGTTTTTCATCTGCATCTGCATCTGTTCCAAAGATTCTGTGAGCATATTTGCCAAATTATTCAAGGAGGTCATAGCAAAATGCTGTTCGGAGGTAGCCTGCGGAATCTGTTTATCTGTCATAAAAAGAATCACTCGCTTCATGCTATTTTGAATTGTATTGACTTCATCAGTAACATATTTTTTTATCTGCACAATTCTTTTTGATAATGCGTAAAGGGAATCTTTAAGCATCACCATATCATCCTTCAATGCTTTTTGTTTTTGGAGTTTGAATTGTAATGAAGGGTCGTTAAAGCGTATTTTTTTTACTTGGTCTCTTAGCTCTTCTTGGTCAAAAGATAATTTTAGCAAGTTTTCCAATAAATTTCGCAGGTCTTCATAATTTTCTTCGTCTTGCTCATTGGATGAAGATTGTTTCATATTACTGAGCATTTGCTTCATGTCGTTTAGTTTCTTTTTAGATTCATTTTGGGACTTATTGGCTTGTGATTTAGAGTTTTTGGAGAGGTTCTCTGAGGCATTATTCATATTTTTTTCGGCATCATTTGCTTGCTCATCGAGTTTATCCATTTCTTCTTTATCGGGTGAGCTTGTTTTTTCTTTTAAATCTTTTAAGTCCTGAATATCTTTTTTGATATTCTTCATTTCTTCCTCTAATTGTTTTTGTTTATCTTGAATTTGTTTTAGTTCTTCTGGTGATTTTGCATTTTTTGTTTGTTCGGCTAACATCTCCTGCTTCTTTTCTAAGGCATCTATTTTGTTTATGAGTTGGTCAATTTTTTGTTCAACTTTTAGTTGGTTAAATAGTTCAAGGGTTCGTTCTAAATCTTTTGTAAAGTCTTCATTTTGTTGTTTTACCTTTTCGATTTCTTGTTTAAACTGCCTTAAATCCATTTTATCAAGATTTTCTTGCATTTTTTTCAGGTATTCCTTCATTTCTGGGGTCATAAATTCCTGAATTAACTGCTGTAGTTGTTCATATTTTTTTAGTGTTTGTTCATCAAAGAGGTTATTTTCGGCAGACTTTTGTTGCTCATTTTTAATTCTTTTTTGTTCAGCTTCAAATTTTTCTTGTAGCTGCATTTGTTTTTTTAGCAGGTCTTGAGCTTGCTTTTTATCTTCATAAGTAAGTTGTTTTTTTTCAAGGAACTTTTTCTGTAGCTCTTCATATTGTTTGTTTAGCTCCATAGCTTCCTTTTTCATATCTTCTATGGAAGCAGTTGTATTTTCTTGGGTTTTTTCATGGTCGTCATAAAGTTCGGATTGAGAAGGCATTTTTACTCTATAAATGGACGAAGTTGTTGATTTAAAACCAGATATAGCATCATTATCTGTAATTTTGAAGAGTATTTCCATTTCTTCGCCCTCCAAAAAGTCTAATTGAAATAAGTCAAGAGATTTAGAATAAGCTAAATAGGATTGGTAGGGGGTTATTGGCAAAAGGAGTGTTTTATAGTTTTCTGTAACTTTATTGGGGATGGCAGATTTGGTAAATTTGTAGAGTAATTCAAGTTTTGATATTCCGTAGTCGTCCGTTGCTTCTAATTGAATGGGCATCATGGCCGTAGAACCCGGAACAAACTCCGCAGAAGGTTGTGAAACATTTATCGAAGGATACTTGTCTTCAAGCATTTTCACCTGATAATGAATGGTATCTAAATTTGCTAAACCCACAGAAGATTTTAAGGTTACGTAATAGCTGAAATCCTGCATAATCGTTTTCTTAAAAACCGGACGGGTGGATTTGGATAACAAAACAGGTTCTGGTGTGTGGATTACTCCTTCCTGAATATCTCCTTTGAATTGAAAAGCAATAGAAATCGTTGAACCTTTTAAGGCTTCAAAATCACCGCGATTGGCTTGCAGGGTTTCGGCTGATAAGCGAGTGTATGACGGCGGAACTATTGTAACCTGAAAATCTGAAATAGACGGACGAACGTGAACTTTAATCCGCTTCAAAGAAGACTTAACTAATTCATTACCAACATATAACTCCATATCCTGAGTTATGGAATGAAAAGAAGTAGCAAAACTTGTGGGAGAAGTCTTCTTTAAGATTAACTGGCTAAAAGATTCTTCCTGACCAAATTTATAGTAGAGAAAGAGTTCATTTGGTAAAACATCGCCTTTGACTGAAATATGTATCGGCAAGGAATCTCCATGAACAACCGAGTTAGGCAAGCCGGAAAAAGTAATATCAAAGGGAGGCGGAGGCTCAAAATGAGAACGAAAGTTAAATAAACGGTACGTGCCTTTGGTCAGTAAATCCGGCTGAAAGCCAACAATAAATAAGATTAAAAAGAAAGGCAAAAGCAAGTACCGAGCATAACGATAGTTTAAACGTAAATTGATAGCGTTGGTAAAAGGAACAACACGCAAAAGGGCAGCTTTTTCATCAATGGCGGCTAATAGCAGTGAATTATCTTGGTCATCATCGCGCTTGGCAGCTAACTGTAATAGATTCAACAAGCGGTCATCCACATCCGGAAAATATTTACCAATCTGTATCGCTATTTCTTCTTGGGTTAAAACTTTCCCTATTCCTTGCAACTTTATAAGCGGCTGTAAAATGTACCGAAAAAATAAAAATGAAGTGATAAGCGAAAATAAAGCAAATAAAACCGTCCTATATGTTATTGATAACCAAAGAAAACCTTCAGAAACCGAAAACAAAATGAACAGTAAGGTAATGATAAATAAAAAAAGTAGAAACCCACGAAGCAACCGATTTAGATAGTATTTTCGCCTATAAGCATCTAATTTCTGCTGAATAAAAGACACATCACCCATAACCTCAAACAACTAACAAAGATACAATATTTAACCCAAAAAACAACCAAATCATTTCATATTGAATGATAAAATAGGATTTTTTAAGTATGATGGTTATTCACAAAATAGTAAACAAACATTAAAGATACATCACAATAAAATGTTGAAAACTCAAAACTCCAGCTAAAAGAGAAAATTGAAAGATAATTTCCAAAGTTTTCAACAATTAAAATTACTACTTTCAACAAGTATTCAACAAAAAAGTGAATAACTGGTTTTCAACAAAATTAGGATTTAGAGAAATCAACACTCGTGAATAAGTCTCAAAATATAGGTATGTTGATATTCTGAAACTAAAAAGTAAAAATACAAGTTTTATTGAAAAGTTGTGGGAAAGGTAATCCATTATCAAAGTTTATTACTTTTACACCTATTCACAGAACATAATACATATAATAAAGTTTAAGTATAAATTATAAAGCATTTTTTTTATTTTATGGAAACAACAATTGTGGAAAAAGTTGGTTTCGTTGATTCGTTCATAGACCCAACTATTGACTTAGAGCAGGAAATTTTGCGCTTAAAGCGCGAAAAGAACGCGGTTATCTTAGCTCATTATTATCAAGATTCTGAAATACAGGATGTTGCAGATTATATTGGCGATTCTTTAGGTTTAGCCCAAAAAGCAGCCGAAACAGAGGCAGACCTCATTTTATTTGCCGGTGTTCATTTTATGGCCGAAACTGCTAAAATTCTAAACCCTAAGAAAAAAGTCATTTTACCAGACTTAAACGCCGGCTGCTCATTATCAGATTCCTGCCCAGCAGATGTCTTTAGAAAATATAAAGAACAATATCCTGACCATAAAGTAATTACCTATGTTAATTGTTCTGCAGAGCTGAAAACCCTTAGTGATGTGGTAGTTACTTCCTCAAATGCTGCGGCTGTTGTAAACTCATTTCCTCCAGAACAGCCCATCATTTTTGCACCGGATAAAAACTTGGGAGCCTATCTCAATAAAATAACCGGCAGAAACATGATTCTCTGGAACGGTACCTGTATGGTACACGAAATCTTTAACCGGAAAAAAATAATAGACTTGAAAAACAGCTACCCAGATGCTGAACTTATTGCCCACCCAGAATGTGAAGAAGTAGTCCTAAATGAAGCGAGCTATGTTGGCTCTACAAGTGGCTTACTAAATTACACTAAAAAATCCACTACAAATACATTCATTGTGGCAACGGAGCCCGGAATCATCTACCAAATGAAAAAACATTGCCCTGAAAAAACCTTTATCCCGGCCCCTTCAAACCAATCCTGCGCCTGCAATAGCTGCCCACACATGAAACTAAATACCCTCGAAAAAGTTTATAGCTGCTTACTACATGAACTCCCAGAAGTTACTTTGCCCGAAGAAATAATCCAAAAAGCATTACTTCCCATCCAAAGAATGCTCGAAATCAGCAAACAAGCAAAAATTTAAAACCAAACTCAACTATGTTATCAATAGTAACCTTAAACTGCAATGGGTTACGTTCCGCTATCAAAAAAGACTTCTTAGCTTGGGTTGAAAAACAAAACCCGGACATTGTCTGCTTACAGGAAACCAAAATTCACCAAAGAGATCTAAGAGGTTGTTTAAAATTTATTTTTTTATTCTGTTAAGCATAATTCTAATC
>JAIXKT010000032.1 GCA_026932145.1 Bacteroidia bacterium | reverse complement strand
ATTTTTCACTATCGTATAATATATTTTTTAGCTAAAATAGAAGAGGCTGCCTTTAGGGCAGCCTCTTCTATTTGGAAACAGAATTTATTATTTCGTTTTAACTACCTTTTGGGTAATAGTCTTTGTTGAATTACTTAATACTACGGTATAAGTACCTTCAGCAATTCCTGAAATATCTAATATGAAAGTCTGTGGTCCTTTTTTCGCTGTAAATTGTTTTTTGAGAACTTCTTGGCCTAAAACATTAATCACTTTGGCCTGCAAAATATCATCTTCCGGAGTGAAGAAGTCAATATTAAGCTGCCCACTAGTTGGATTAGGATATAATTGAATACCTAATTCATTAGAGTTAATCATTGCTGATACTACATTGGAATATCTGAAGCCTCCGTTAGAATCTATTTGCTTTAAGCGGTAGTAGTATAAGTTATTGGCGTTCACATTTTTATCATCATATCCATAGGTATGCTGTACTTGAGAAGTTCCATTGCCGTCCACCCAAGTGATTTTTTGGTATTGATGCCCATCTAAACTTCTCTCTAATTCGAATCCTACATTTTCAAATTCTTTTTCTGTAATCCACTTAACTGCTATGTATTGATTGTTTATTGGGTTGGCAGTCAAAGAAAGGAAATCTACGGGGAGAGGTGTAGTAGATTGTTCTACACCAAATTCCGAGAATCCGTTTGTAATATTGAGGCGAGTGATTCGGGCTGATGTAGATGTTGGGTCGCAAGTACCGTACATATTCCACGAATTACCAGCCCCTGTAGGTTGCTTCATAACCGTGTAACCTGCTGCGCCCGGGCAGTAGTTCGTTACTGTGCGTGGATATAACGTAGGTGAATAGATAGCATCACTACCGGAAATAGAAGCACCTCCTGCATTGAAAGCATCTATTACCCATTTACCATTATCAAAAGGATCGCAGTTAAATGTAGTTCCGCATTCTGCTATATTAAGAGCAGAAGGCAAAATAGGGTGTAAGATAAAGAATGCTCTTAATCTACGAATAGAACCTATATTAGAGAAGTCTATTATTGAGCGTTGATAGCCCTTAGAAGCCGGTGCAAGACCTACGGGGAATTCGTAAGCTCCTATTTGGGTAATTTCTCTTCTTAAATTACCTTGTACATAAGAATTTATACCATGTCCCAAAATCGCTGTAAGAGAACCATTCATCACATAAACTTCGTTAGCTCCTGTAACAATTCTGCCGCTTGAGAATACCAATGTACCTCCATTACTTAAAACCATGTCATTGTTTAGGGTAACAGTAGCAGTACCTGAAGTATTATTGATTATTACGTTGTAAAGATTACCAGCACCTGTTCTTGTATAATTTTGGTTTCCTACGATTCCTTGGAACTCAACCGTTCCCTGTGTCATTGTTACAGTACCTGCTTGGGACCAATTTCCACACACCCCTAAGTAAGCATCCGGTGCGCCAAAAGTCAAAGTAGCTCCCGTTCCAATCGTAATATTTTGGCATTCTGCATGGGTAGGATAAGAAGGGATAGTCGGTTGATTCGGGCAGGCACCACCGCCGGCTGCCGGCGGACGATTAGCCTGAATATCTGCATTGATACCACAATCAGGTAAGCAACCTACCGGATACCAGTTATTGGGGTTAAACCAACTGTTAGAAATATTTCCTGTCCAATAAACGGTAGCTTGAGGAGGCAATATTGTTCCGGTTACTGACGTTCTTGCACTCTCAGAACAACCTGCTAAGGTTACCGATACATAATAAGTGGTAGTAGTAGCAATAGTTGGGCTAAATTGTAATGACAAGTTAGATTGTAGAGCTACTCCCCCCATAGATACATTATACCAATTGTAGGAGGTTGCACCCGCAATAGGATTTACGCTTAAATCTACTTGACCAGCACCACAACGAGCAAAAGGCGTAGCTGTGGGAGGTGTTACCGCACCCGGGGTGATAGTAATGGGTGTCCTTGCACTGTGGCAACCATTAGGCGATTCAGCTTCAGCATAATAAGTTGTAGGGGCGTTGATAGCTATAGTGGCAATATTATCACCATTACCGTAAGTTGTGCCGCCGGTTGGGGCATTCCACCAACTAAATATAGTACCTATAGGGCAGGTAGGGCAAGTTACGGAAAGAGTGGTGCTTCCACCCACACAAGGAGTAGTAAACGCACCTGCAGTAGGCGTAGATAGTGCTGTTCCTGTAAGGGTAACCAAAGTACGGGCAGATTGGCAGCCTTGAGCGTTCTCTGCCTCCACATAATAGTTCGTAACACCCGAAGGGCAAGAAGCAATATTGTAAGTAGGCCCGACTGCCAAGGCTGAACCTCCGCTTGGTACATTGTACCAAGTAAAAGTAACACCTGACGGTGCTGTAGCCGTTAAAGTAGCCGAACCACCCGTACAAGTAGCCACATTAGCTGCTGTAGGTACCACCGGAATAGGATTAATGGTAATTGTTCGTGTGGCAGTACCCAAAACTCCACAACAAGGAGTAGTTATCTGGCAATTCACCGTAAAAGTAATCGGTGATGCAGTAGCGTTCGGGAAAGTAATAGTAGGTGAAGGAGAAGTAGAAGAAGAAATAGTTGGCGTTTGACCGGAAACCGCAGGTGCAGACCACAGAAAAGTATAACCGGGAGTTACTCCTACAGTAGTGGTAAAACTCAATGTACCCGGGCAGGAATTAACTGCCGATGCCGTAATAGTAGGTAGCGGCGGCACTGACACAATCACATTGTTAAAATCTGTATAAGTATTGGATACAAAAGTAGCCGGCGATAACTCCACATTGGTACACTGAACATCATCTAACCAAACTTTACCACCATTAGCCGTAACAGATACATCTGTACAATAACCTAAATAAATAGTATGTGTTCCTGCAGGTACATTAATATTAAATGCTGTCCAATTGTTATTACAACCACTAGCTATAGTATTTGTACCTCTCACCGGAATGGCATCAATAGCATAATTAAATAAATCATAAGTACTTTCTGAACCTATTTTATAATAACCTGAAAAAACACCAGCAGAACATAATGTTAAGGTGATAGTAGCATAAGTTGTAGCATAATTTCCACAGTTTGCAAGGTTTATTACGTTAGTACCACCACGTGCGCCACCGGTTACACAAGTGCCAGAGCAATTAGTTGCATAAGGTACGGCTCTATTGGCTACGCCACCGCCGGCAGTAAAAGTCCAGCCTTTATTGCTTTCAAAGTCATCAGTCCAAGTGCCACATACTTGTGGAGTTCCAGTAGTCATTGTTATGACTTTTCTACCAAAACCGGAGTATTGGGTGTTGATGGGTGAACCTGTTCCACTGGCAGGGCTAGCGGTAGCACCAAAGCTGGTCCATGAAGGAGAGGGTGCTGCCGTAGTGTGTGTAAAGTTTTGGCCGGTACAAGAAGCACCTGATACAGTAATAATAGACTGAGTAAGTAAGTTAAAATCAGCAGGATTATTGGCACCTATTCCAAGCGATGAGCTGGAACCATTATTTTTATAGGTAACGTTTGAGCCGGAAACGAGAGCTATTTTACAAGTTAGTCCGGAAGGGCCATTTGCTCCCGTTCCACCCGTTCCACCTGTTCCACCCCATCCCCCCCATCCACCACCGCCACCATCGCCACAACGGCTATGATCTTGACCTGCCGAACCACTAGAACCACCTGATCCTCCTGCTCCCGTTCCACCAGAACCACCTGAACCCGCAACATTACTAAACATACAATCTGTAATTTCTGCGCCTGTTCCATTGTTAATAATATAGATAGGGAAAGATCCACCGCCGCCTGAGCCGCCTGTTCCGGGGTTGCCGCCACGCCCGCCGGTGCCGCCTGTACCTCCATTCAAGCCACCACCGCCGCAAGAGCACGTACAGCAAGTACCGAGGTCGCCGCCGCCGCCGCCGCCGCCGCCGCCGCCGTGAATACCGCCAGTTCCTGTGGTGCCTACCCCGGCAGGGTTGTAAAAGGGATTAGCCAAACCGGGCGTAGCAGCCGTAGCCGGCTGAGCAGGTGTACCAGGTATACTAGGCGTGCCACCTGTATATCCTCTACAAGTATTCGCATTACAGCCCCAAAAATTACATCCTCCACCACTACAGCCGCTACCACCAGCACCACCGGCACCACCATTGGAAGATGTTCCTCCGGCAGTTCCTGTAGCGCCAGTACCCCCGCACTGTGTCCAGCTTCCACCACCACCACCACCACCGGTGCCGGGTGTTCCAGATGCATTCAAGCCAGAACCATTTGTTCCATTCACACCAGAGCCGCCGATACCGGAAGTAATGTAACAGCGAACAATTTTATAGTTAGAGCAACCCGAACCTACATATACCCCGTAGTTGGTTACACGTGAGCCAGCGGCTGCATTGGCTACTTCTATGCGTATATCTTGTAAGCGCATACCGGCAGATCCTGCTGCAAAACGGATAGCTGAAACCCGAGGGGAACCTCCACCTACGTCAGTATCTTGAGTCGTATTTCTCCTAATAATAGTGGTATTTGCGCCACCAGACATATCAGAAGTTTTGGAAGTAAATGTGCCATTGTATCCTCCTTCTAACTCATTGTTACAACTAATGGTTATAAAATCTGAAAGGTTGTAAACGCCTACAGTCATTTTAATCACTACGTTATTTGTTCCGGCTATGCTTAATGCATTTGCTAAAGTAGTAGGTGATGTCGCAGCTAATCCTGTTCCGCCACCTCCAGGAGAGACAAAGAGTACATTACAAGTAGGAATGGGGGGGGGTGAAGCAGCAGAGCTAATAGTAGTGCTCACGGGAGCACTTACGCAGCCGGCAGGCGAAGTAACGGTTACAGTATAAGTATGCCCGGGTGTTCCGGTTATAGATGTACCCGTTGTTGGGAACCCACCTTCTGCCGGTGAGGCTGTCCACGCATAAGTACAGCCGGCACAAGGGCCACCGCTGATGGTAGCATTAGCGGCTATCGGTACATTAGCAGCGCAAATAGCTATATTTTGCGGAGTTACAGTTGATACCGGTGCGGCTACACCTGTAACGGTATAACTTGCTGTTTTTACGCAAGCACCATAAGTAATAGTAGCTGTATAAGTTGTAGTTGTGGCAGGTGCAACCGTGTAAGTTTGCCCAAAAGGAGTTCCACCTACGGTTCCGCCGGAAGGCATCCATGCTACACTTGCTCCTGAAGCAGGTAAGCCGGCTAAGGTAAAGGTAACATTAGTGCCTACTCCCAGACAAATCGAAGGTGCAGTAGCAGACATAGTTGGATTCGCCAAGTAATTGAATGTTAAGACAGTACCTGTATTTAGGGTATAGCCGGGGGTGCAAGCAGCAGATAAAATAGTGCCCGTTAAGTTAATAGAATAACTGCCTGATGTGCCGGGTGTGTTAAATGCTATATCTACTGTAGTTGTTGAGGTAGGGCTTCCCGTGCAATTTACAGGTGTAGCCGAGGTTAAAGTCAGGCCGCCGATAGCTGAAAAATCCGCTAATTGAATAGAGGAACACCAAACGGGTTGAGAAAAAGTTACACGAAGGTTCCCATTTGTACCACAAGTAATGGTACCAGAATAGGTGGGTAATGCAGGTACTGTAAAAGGAATTGAACGAGAAGAGGTTCGGGTATTTCCGCACTTATCTTTAATACCCGTAGCTGTAACGGTATAAGGCCCTCCATTTAAAATTGTGCTTGGATTATATGATAAGTAAGCTTGTGTAGCAAAAGTACCAGATCCACAACCTACGCCGGTAATAGCAGTTATCGGAATAGATGCAGGTAAGCCACCTGCAATAGAAAAGTTAGCAGGTATTAAAGAAGAACATTGAACAGGTTCGTCAAAGGTAACTAAAATCTGACCTGAAGTAGCAGCACAATTTAAAGTAGCTGTACTTATGGTAGGCCCTGTATTGTCAAAGATAGAAGCTGTTCCATTGAAAGCGATGGTGTAGCCGGTTACGTCACGTGTATAGTTATCTAAAACCAATACATAAGTTTGCCCTGCGGTTACATTAATACCGGGCATCTTTGGCGATTGGCTGGCATTATAGCTGATATTTCCCCCTACTACGTTATTGGCATCAATACCTGTTTGCCCGTAGGTTCCGGAAAAGTTACAACGAACAGGGGTCATCGTAGAAATATTTGAGCAACTATTGCCTGTTATGTTGAATAAAGCGAAGTCATAGTCATAAGGAGTATTGATCATAAAGCCAAAACTCCCTGAAGATTGAGCCGTAAATATGTACCAAACTGTTTTTTGCTCATTTGCAAGTAAACAAGTAGAACTCAATTCCTGAATATAGCCATAGTCGTCATACGATGAGGTTTGCGTATAACTTTGCTGGCAAATAGGAATAGCATTACCACAGTCCGAATTAGGGCTGGTAGCAAACGGCGTAAAAGAACTGCCTATTTTTGGCGGCAATGCGTTAGTCGCTCTTGGCGGTAGCGCATTGAGAGAATCCACCATACGCATTTTTTCTGCTACTCTCTCCGGAGACGGTAAATCTCCTTGTGCGTAAAGTAACCCAGATGCGCTTAGGCACACATACAGCAGAAAACTAAATATCTGCTTAGACCGAAAATCGAGGAAATGTTGAGACATAACGTTGAAGTTAATAGTTTGTTACAAAACTAAGTATAAATATTGAACTTTTCAACCCAAAAACAGAAAATTGATTATTTTTTTTGCAAAAAGTATGGGTTTTGGTTCAGAAAGTGTAATAAAGCGATTGATAATCAAGGAGTATCTTAATAGTTTAGGTATAGAACAAAACTAAGGATTACTTACCTTTATACTACCAAAGTATCAAAAATATCTCAAAATAGAAGCAACTCATTACAAGTTAGAAATAGAAAATCAGGTGGGATTTCTAAGGGATTCACCGAACTACAAGAAAGCTGCGATACACTTAGAAAACGTAGCTTTCATACTTTCCAAACCATAACCCATAAAGAATAATTCTAAACACCATTATGCCTAAGTTAAACTTTACTAACTTTGCTTATTGTAATATATTTTGTGAAAAATCTACTAAAAGTCCTGTGTTTTTTGATTGGGATTTTACCTTCTATTTTGCTTGCACAATCTTGGATAGACCCGAATAATCCGCCAAAAACATTTCAGGAATATCAAGCATCCTTTAAACAGTTTAGGCAAAAGTACGATTTACGCAAAACAAGAGGCTGGAAGCCGTATCAACGTTGGGAATATTTTTGGGAGCCACGTATTTCAAGCGCAGGGACTTTGTCTAATCCTATGCAGTTATATTCAGAGTGGCGTTCTTATGAAACCTTGCATCCTCGCACCCATAAAACTCAGGCTGCTATGTGGGAGCCTCTTGGCCCCGAAGGCCGTGTTCCTCAATCTGGAGCAGGTCGCGTGAATTGTATCGCCTTTCACCCAACCGACAATAACACTTGGTACATTGGAACTCCAGCCGGCGGTGTCTGGAAAACTACTAACGGGGGTAACTCTTGGATACCCTTGACAGACGGAATCCCCTCTATCGGAATAGCTGACATCATAATAGACCATTCTGACCCAGAACATCTGTTTATTGCTACCGGAGATCCTGACGGTAATGATACCTATTCAGTGGGAGTTATGGAGTCTTTTGACGGCGGAGGTTCTTGGTCTATCACCGGCTTAAACTTTCAGGTTTACCAAACCCGCCACGTATATCGGCTGCTAATGCACCCCAATAATCCGGCAATTCTCATCGCATCTACATCCAATGGCGTTTTTCGTTCTACGAATGCCGGTGTAAGCTGGACACAAACTTATTTCGGGCAATTACGAGATTTGGAAATCAACCCTGCGAACCCCGATATTATCTATGGAAGCGGATCTTCTAATTTTGCTCGCTCCACTGATAACGGCGTTACATGGCAAGGTATTACAAATCAAATCACAACAAGCGGAGTAAATCGAATCGCCATAGCTGTAACCCCGGCAAACCCAAACATTGTTTATGCATTACTATCCAAAAGTGGTACAAACGGATTTGCAGGACTTTGGCGTTCTCTTGATAACGGAATCACTTGGTCAGAACGTTCTAATACGCCAAACCTACTTGGTTGGGAATATGACGGCTCAGATAATACCGGGCAAGGTTGGTATGATTTAGCCTTAGCTGCTTCCTCAGTAGATGCCGATATGGTTTTTGTTGGTGGCGTAAACATCTGGAAATCAGGAGACGGAGGTAGCACTTGGTCGTTAAGTGCCTTTTGGATGAATGATATTCATGCTGACCAACATACACTCATCTTTCAGCCGAATAGCAACACTTTGTTTGCAGGCAATGACGGCGGAATTTACTACACCACAGACTTAGGGTATCTTTGGGCAGATGCCAATAATGATATTCAAATTATGCAGTTTTACAAAATTAGCGTAGCTGCATCTAACTCATACATCGCCATTGGGGGAGCACAAGATAATGGTACAAACGTCTATAAAAATGGTTATTGGGAAAGTGCCCTTGGTGGAGACGGAATGGATTGCCATATTGACCCCGTAAATTCCGGTATTATGTATGGCTCTTTATACTACGGAGCCATCAGTAGAAGTACCAACTTTGGGCAGTCTTGGACAAATATCTCTGCCGCCAGTAACGGTGCGTGGGTAACTCCTTTTGCCATCAACCCAACCCAAACAAATACTTTATATGCCGGATATGACGAAATCTATAAAACTACTAATCGTGGAAACTCATGGGCTAAAAAAACAAACGGAATATCCAGTGGAAACCTCTTTAGGCATCTAACGGTCGCTCCTTCTGATGGTAATTTCATCTATGCAGCGACTTATTCTACACTATACACATCCCAAGATGGCGGAAATTCATGGGTAGATCTTTCCAATAATTTGCCTGCGGGTCAAGATATTTCCGGAATAGCTATCCACCCGGACGACCCAATGGTACTCATGATTACCTACTCCGGCTATGACCCCAATGCCAAAGTATATCGTTCCTATGACGGCGGCTATGTATGGGAAAACATCTCAGGAACACTCCCTAACGTTCCCATAAACTGCTCTATCTATGAAAAAACCGACATCGAAGCAATGTATATCGGAACAGATTTAGGCGTTTTTTACCGCAACTCATTGCTATCAGACTGGATGCCTTTTAATGACGGTTTACCAAACACAATTGTTAATGATTTAGAAATAAACTATTTGTCAAACAAGATATATGCCGGAACTTATGGACGCGGTTTATGGACTTCTCCACTATTTGCCGGTGATTATGAATGTTTTTCCCGAGAAAACTTTTCTGCCGGCGCTCCCCAACTTATTTTAGACAGCCGAAATACCTTTATCTCTGGAAATAACCTTGATGGAGACGTTATGAAAGCCGAATTCTTTTCTGTAAACAAAAAAGACTTATTAAAAACAGGCTCTATCACGTTTAAGTACGCTACACAGGCAAACCCCAACACAATGGTTGATATTTTCGCCTTTGCAAACGATGGTATTAATGGAACGCCTTATTCAATTTTAGGAAAAACATCTGTGTCTTTATCTCGTATTTTGAATGATATTTCCCTCAATCAATCTACAATCATTGACTTTCCGTTAGCAATTGAGGTTAAAACAACCGGATTTTATATTGCCGTTAAATTACCAGACCAAGCCGGAGATACCGTAGCCATTGGAATTGGCACTCCAAAGTCTAACAACACGGCATGGTCATTATTATCCAACGGGACTTGGGAGTCTTATGATAGCCCTCGTTGGAGTAGAGCTTCGGCACACCATATTCTCTTGTTATCAATATCAAGTGCTATCGCAGCCAACTTCAACACCTCCGTAGATACTATTGCAGCAAACACTGTTCCAGTTCGTTTTTCGGATATGTCCACTTCGGGAACATTTCGTTGGGCTTGGAACTTTGGAGATAATACCACAAGTAGCCAACCTAACCCAAACCACACTTATACCACATCAGGGGTTTATGTAGTTACATTAACAATCAGCAATGGGCTGTGCAGTGATACGATTTCCAAACAAATCGTGGTATTGCCTACCGGTAGAGAAAGTTTAATAGATAAAAACATTACAATCTTCCCTAACCCAAATGCTGGGCAGTTTGAGCTAAACTGTACCAACTTTGATTTACCATTAGCGAATCTAAAGATATTTGATACACAGGGAAAAATGCTGCATCAAGAGCAAATATCTACCCGTTTTCCAAATTATATTTCTACAGAATTATCAAATGGAGTTTACCACCTTGAAATACAATCTGGAGCACGGCGCTACGCGCAGCGAATAGTGATTTATCATTAATTTTGTATCTAAAATATGTATAATACGAATTTTCAGACTTGGCTACAGCAAGAATTAACTGCTATCGAGAGTGCCGGATTGTTTAAGCGTGAGCGGATTATTGCAAGTCCGCAAGGTGCCGTAATTACGTTAGCGGATGGAAAAGAAGTCATTAATTTTTGTGCTAATAACTATTTAGGGCTTTCTTCGCATCCACGTGTGTTGGCGGCTGCGCACAAAGCCTTAGAAACTCACGGCTTTGGAATGTCTTCGGTACGCTTTATTTGTGGAACGCAGGATATTCACCTTCAATTAGAGCAAACCATCTCCTCTTTTTTGCATACCGAAGACACTATTTTATATGCAGCGGCTTTTGATGCTAACGGGGGTGTTTTTGAGCCACTCTTTGATGAAAATTGCGCTATCATTTCTGATGAACTTAACCACGCCAGTATTATTGACGGTGTTCGGCTTTGTAAAGCAATGCGTTTTCGGTACAAACACAATGATATGAATGACTTAGAGCGCTGCCTACAAGAAGCGAACCAAGCTAAGTATTGTATTGTCGTAACAGATGGCTCCTTTTCAATGGACGGTACAATAGCGCAGTTAGATGTTATTTGTAAATTAGCGAAGCAATATCAAGCCTTAGTTATGGTTGATGAATGTCATTCAACTGGTTTTTTGGGAAAAACCGGTCGTGGCGCAGTAGAGTTACGCGGTGTGTTAGGTGAAGTGGATATTATCACTGGCACATTAGGGAAGGCTTTGGGGGGAGCTTCCGGCGGCTTTACCTCCGGCAGAAAAGAAATTATAGCCCTATTACGCCAACGTTCAAGACCTTATCTATTTTCAAATACCGTAGCTCCGGCCATTGTGGGCGCAAGCTTAGAGGTTTTCAATATCTTACAAGAAAGTACAGAATTAAGAGATAAATTAGCAGAAAATACGCTTTTCTTCAGAAAAGAAATGACTAACGCCGGCTTTAGCATAAAACAGGGAGAGCATCCTATCGTTCCCATCATGCTTTATGAAGCAGAATTAGCTCAGCGTTTTGCCGAAAACTTACTCAAACAAGGAATTTATGTAATTGGATTTTTCTATCCGGTTGTAGCCAAAGGCCAAGCCAGAATCAGAGTTCAACTTTCGGCTGCCCATACCCGGCAACATCTGGAAAAAGCAATCGAGAGTTTTGTCCAAGTCGGAAAAGAATTAAATGTAATATCGTGATACATAGCTAACTGTGTAATTTATACATTGAAGTTGCACAAATAAAGCGGCTATCTATCCAACGTTATATCCAATTTTGCCCGTAGTTCTGTGCCGCTTACAGATCCTGTTTAGACAGTACCCAAAAAAGTTTATCAGGTTTGGTAACTAAATATAGATAGTTCGTTATTTAGTTTTAGGATTAATAATTTTGGACGGTTCGGGTTCAGTAAGTAAGTTTGTATGTTTAGCATTGTGAACAAACGATTTTTTAGAAAAAACTACCCGAAAATATCATTGAAAATCAGATAGTTACTTAAATATAAATTTTTTGTTTACAATCTTTATTGTTTAAGTTTTAAGAAATTTTTAGGGCTTGAAATAGGAATCATAGTTTACTTTTTTTTAAAAAAATACACTTAAATATCACAACATTTATTCGGGAAAATACGTAATATTGCGTTAATATACTATTAGTCCGATGAAATACAACTCTCCTTTACAGTATTTACAGATTGCTTTGCTGTCAATTTGTTTTGCTATACAAGTATCTGCGCAGGTAGGCATTGGCACACTCACCCCTGATGCCTCTGCTATGCTGGATATTCAGTCAGGCGATAAGGGTATTTTAGTGCCTCGAATGACCACTTCAGCCCGATCCGGAATAGCATCTCCGGCAACCGGCTTGCTGATATTCAACACAGATATAAATCAGTTTGAATATTTTGACGGTACTGTATGGATAAATATAAGTTCTGGTTCCGGAGATAATCTGGGCGACCATACAGCTACCCAAAATATAGCATTAAATAACAACTATCTAAGCGGGGACGGAGATAACGAGGGTGTATTTGTAAATGGAACTGGAAACGTAGGGATAGGCACTACTGCACCAAGCCAAACGTTTTCAGTAGCAGAAAAATTTCAAGTGAATATTAATGGTAATATTGTTAAAATAAACGACGTACCCACCAATTTTCCGGCTATCCAAGGCGGTGCCAATACTTATTTAAAAAATGACGGCAGCGGAAATCTCAGCTGGGCACCATCCGGCGGCAATAGCTGGAATTTAACCGGCAATGCCGGCACAGATACTTCTATCAACTTTATAGGTACCACTGACCTAAAGAGTTTGAAGTTTAAGGTCAATAATATGCAAGCCGGGCGCATAGATACCGGTTCCGTATTTTTAGGCTACAGAGCCGGCTTGGTGAATACAGCTAAAACCAATGTAGGCATTGGTAATGGAGCTTTAATGCGCAACACCACGGGGGGGTATAACACGGCAAGCGGTTTTAATTCGCTATACAGCAACACCACGGGGGGGTATAACACGGCAAGTGGTTATCTATCGCTATACAGCAACACCACGGGGAGTTATAACACGGCAAGCGGTTATTATTCGCTATACAATAACACCACGGGTAGCGGCAACACAGCGAGTGGTTATCTATCGCTATACAGCAACACCACGGGAGGGTATAACACGGTAAGCGGTTTAGGGTCGCTATACAACAACATCACGGGTACCTATAACACGGCAAGCGGTTATCAATCGCTATCCAACAACACAGCGGGTAATAACAACACGGCAAGCGGTTTTAATTCGCTATACAGCAACACCACGGGGTGCGGTAATACAGGGAACGGAAAATATTCATTATACAATAGTTCATCAGGTAATTTTAACACCGCCTTTGGCGATAGCACTTTACTTACCAATGCCACCGGCAGCAATAACAGTGCGTTAGGGTATTTTGCCGATGTAGGTAACAATAACTTAACCAATGCTACGGCTATTGGGTCAAGAGCCTATGTAACAGCTAATAACAGCATGGTGCTGGGCAGCATAAACGGCCAAAACGGAGCTACGGCAAATACTAAGGTAGGCATAGGGACTACTGCACCTACTCAGCCGTTTTCTGTCGTAGAGAAATTTCAAGTAGATATTAATGGTAATGTCGTTAAAATAAACGACGTACCTACTAGTTTTCCGGCTATCCAAGGCGGTGCCAATACTTATTTAAAAAATGACGGCTCCGGAAATCTCAGCTGGGCACCATCCGGCGGCAATGAATGGAATTTAACCGGCAATGCCGGCACAATTCCAGGAACACACTTTATAGGAACTACAGATAACAAACCGATCCTGATAAAAAACAACAATACAGATCGCTTCCGGTTTACTACAAAAGGCCAAATTGAAGTCTTAAATAGCGCACAATCCGTATTCCTAGGCGAAAACGCCGGACAAAACCAAAATAATGGCACAGACCGATTTAATGTGTTTATTGGCACTAATGCAGGACAAGCTAACACTAACGGAACTAATAACAATGCTATCGGCTATCAGGCATTATCTAACAATACAACCGGTATTAATAACACATCTGTAGGCTATCAGGCATTACAAAATAACACTACGGCAAATAACAATACGGCAGTAGGCAGCTTGTCTCTTAATGCTAATACCACGGGTGCTAACAATACAGCATTGGGACAGCGCTCAATGCTCTCAAATACAAGCGGTAATAACAACACAGCCGTTGGATTACGATCATTATCATTAAATACAATTGGTATTTCCAATACAGCTCTGGGTGCATGGGCGCTATACTCAAATGTGGACGGAAGCGAAAATACGGCAATAGGTCTTGGAACAATGAATAACAACAGCTCAGGATCTCGAAATGTGGCTATGGGTAATGGTAGTCTCTTCAACAATACAACCGGAATAGGTAACAGCAGCTTAGGCTATAACGCAATGATTAACAGTAACTCCGGAAGCTATAACACAGCAATAGGAGATAGTTCACTTCTTAGCAATACTACCGGAAATTACAATACCGCTTTAGGACGTAATGCCGATGTAGGCAGCAATAACTTAACCAACGCCACAGCTATCGGAGCAAAAGCTTATGTAACTACCGACAACAGTATGGTATTAGGCAGCATAAACGGCCAAAACGGAGCTACGGCAAATACAAACGTAGGGATAGGCACTACTGCACCAAGCCAAACGTTTTCAGTAGCAGAAAAATTTCAAGTGAATGCTACCGGTAATGTCGTTAAAATAAACGACGTACCTACCAATTTTCCGGCCACCCAAGGCGGTGCTAATACCTATTTAAAGAATGACGGCTTCGGGGGCTTAACGTGGACATCTTTACCGACTGGAGAATCCACTACGGCCAGCAACGGATTAACGCTATCCGGCTTTGATGTGCGCTTAGGAGGCAACCTAACAACAAATACAACACTAACCCAAGGTTCTAATAGCTTGACTTTTGAAAACAGCGGTGGCAGCAACACTATTTTTAACTTATCTTCTACCGGAGATTTTGAGGTGCGGGATAACGGCACAACAGCCTTTATCGTTGATGATGCCGGAAGGGTAGGTATCGGCACGGCCGTACCTACCAACCCATTACATTTACTTGGCAATGCTTATTTTGCTTCTAATAATGTAAACAACAGCACACCTTCGTTGTTCGTAAGGAATATTCAAGGTGGGTCTTCACCGGGGACACCCGTAGGTACTTCTGCATTATTTGCTCACGCTTCGTCTGACGGTTCGGAGCCCAAATACGGTGCCGATATATCCGCCACTACAAGTTCAGGTACAGGTGGAGTAACTGCGGCATCTATACTTGCTCTCGGAAATACAGCAAATTCTACACGTGGTTTAGACATAAGCGTTTCTGGAGGTACTGTTTCTGCTTTTGGCGTACGCACCAGTGTTAATTCAACGACTGCGGCTACCGCTTATGGTTCCTATAATTCTGTAGTCGGTGCTACCGCAGGAAAAAACATAGCCGGATATTTTGGGGCAAGCGGTGCCACTACCGGTAATTATGCCATCATTGTTCCTCCTAATGCCGGTAGTGTAGGTATAGGCACAAATAACCCAAGTTCCACCCTCCATAACAATGGATCCTTCTCACTACCTATTGTTGTTGTAGGAGTAGGAACAATTAATTTAGATGATACCTATTTTACGGTAATAAAAACAGGTATTCTGGGTGCTTTGAACCTCCCCATAGCCAATACCTGCCAGGGTAGAATTTACGTTATCGTAAATCAAGCAGCAGGCCCGATAGCTATTACCAATTATTTCAATCTCACAGGTGCTTTTGTTGGTAATGTGCCGATAAATTCCAGTGTTATGTTACAGAGTGATGGGGCAAATTGGAGGCAGATTTTGTAAGGATTACTTTATGATTAGACATACTTCACAAAATCTAAGTAAAATTCCCAAAAATAACACTTGGAAACGTCATCAGGTAACTATAACTTTGCGCCCTAAAATTCAGAACAGACAGAAATAATATGGCTAACACATCATCTGCGAAAAAGAGAATTCGCCAGATTGCTAAGAGAAGATTACGTAACCGTTACAAATTGGTTACTACTCGCACACTGATCAAAACACTCAGAAAAACCAAAGAAAAAGAAACCGCTACTTCATTATTTCCGCGTGTAGTTTCTATGATTGATCGCTGCTCCAAGCATCATATTTTTCACCGAAATAAAGCTGCAAACTTAAAATCCAAATTAGCTAAATACATAAATACTTTGTAATCAATACTTAGTATGTTGTATTATTGGAATAAGTTTTTGGTTTAAAACAAATTAAAGAGTTTTGTTATGGCTATTATGAATAAAATCCGGGATCGCGTGGGCATTGTCATCGCGGTCATCGGGGTATCAATGGCAGTATTTATTTTAACGGATTTAATTTCACATATCAACGGAGGTTCTTTCTTTAAAGATACTTCTGCCGGGGAGGTTTTAGGTAATAAAATAGATTTTACTGAGTTCAATGCTCATTTTCAGCGAGCATTAGAAAATAATCAGCGAAATTCACCTAACGGTATTGATGAAGCCCAAAAAGAACAGATTTTGAACTCAACTTGGGATTCTTATCTGAATGATATTATTTATGCAAACCAAACCCAAAAATACGGTATTGAAGTTTCCGGAAAAGAACTTGCAGATTTATTTGTAGGCCCGGATCCTTCTCCGATTGTGGTTCAGGTTTTTTCACAAGGCGGCAACCAATATGACCCCAATCAAGTGAAGCAGGTAGTAGCAGCCAGCAAAAAAGATAAAAATATAGCTGCACAACTTAAAGAATTAGAAGACTACATCGCCAAAGCACGTATTCAGGAAAAATACAATAACGCCGTAAAATCCGGTATGTTCTGCGCAAAATCTGAGGCTAACTACAAGCACCAAGAAGAAGGTAAAACGGTTACTTTCTCTTTTATGGCTGTCAACTATGGCTCGGTAGCAGATTCTTTGGTTAAAGCCACTGATACAGATTATATCCGCTATTATAATGACCATAAAGAGGAGTTTAAGCAAACCCAAGATGAAGTAGTTATCAAATACGTTCTTTTCCCTAAAACGCCGTCTGCACAGGATACAACAGCCTTAGTAGAAGACTTAAAGAAAGTGGTAGAAGATTTCAAAACGACCCACGATGATTCTTTGTTTGCAGCCTCAAGAACCGAAGTTGCGGCAGGATTTACCTTTCAAAACATCGCTAAGTTAGATGCAAGCACTCAAGGTTTTGTTAATAACGGCAAAGAAGGCGATATTTTAGGCCCTTATTTAGAGGGAACTCATTTTAAGGTGGTCAAAATTAATGGCTTTAAGAAAGATAGTTTGCCAAGTTTTAAAATCCGTCATATATTCATTCGGACTTCTCCTGACTCTTCTGTTAATCTGAAGAAAGCGCAAGAGGTAAAAGCCAAAACCACAAAAGATAACTTTGCGGAGCAGGCTATGGCAAATTCAGATGACTACCAAACCAAAAACGTAGGTGGAGATTTAGGTTGGTTACCCAGAGGGAGATTTGGAGAAGACTTTGAAAAAACGCTTTCCCGCTCACCGGTAGGCGCTATTGTTGGCCCAATTAAATCTAATCAGGGATATCATATCGTAGAGATAGTAGAAAAATCTGACAAGTTAGTTCGCTTAGCTACTGTTATTCGTGAAATTTTCCCGAGTAACACCACTATTAAAAATATCGAACGGGCGGCAATTAAGTTTACGAGTACTATAAAAACCGGTGCTGACTTTGTGGCAGCAGCTACAAAAGCCGGTTATGATGTTCGTACAACTCAACCCATCCCCCCCTCAATGTCTAATATTCCGGGAGTTGAAGGCTCCAAAGAAGTTATCCGTTTGGCACTAAACTCAGATGAAGGCAAAATTATAGACATCCGTAACTGCGATAATGCGTATCTCTTTGGTTATGTGGCAACTAAAAACTTAGCTGGATATAAATCCTTAGCCGCCGTCAAAGAAATGATTACCCGCCCGGTTTTAAATAAAAAGAAATCCGAGTACATCATAAATAAACTTTCTGGCGTTTCGGGTGGAGATTTAGAGCAATATAAAACTAAATATGGAACCGGTGCTTTTGTAAGCCGCGCTGAAAATGTTTCATTCTCAGTTAGTTCTATCCCCGGTGTGGGAGCTGATCCATACATATTGGGCAAAGTATTTCGCCTCAAGCAAGGGCAAGTGTCAAGGCCGGTTGCAGGCTTTACCGGTGTGTATATCCTAAAGATAGAATCTATCAAAGAGGCCGATAAAATGAATGACCAACAACTTGCTGATGCCGTTACCAGACAAGCAGATACCAAGAAATCTGCCATGGAAAGCAAGATTTATCAAGGTCTTCGCGAATATGCTCAGATAAAAGATTACCGATACAGGTTTGGGTTGTAGTTTTTCATAACAACCCAAACTCTCATAGTAGCTCAAAAAGCGTAATTTAATCTATTCAAAAAATTAAATTACGCTTTTTGAGCTATTTTTATTTAGAATCGACTTCGGCAGCTATAATTTAATTTGTTTTAGCTTAACTAAAATCTATCCTACATTAGGATGAATATCCTAACTCCCTCTGTATAGGTTTAGCAGCTATTAATTAGCTTAAACCATATTATTACCCTTTTAAAGTAATCTGTAAACAACTTACTTTAAAAGTTTGGGGCGGGCATTCCGGTAATTTCCTCAATTGCCTTTTTAAATTTCCGAATATTATCTAAATTATCAGGCATTGTTGCGGCAATAATACTCGGGATATTTGTTTTGCCAGCTAACTGGGCTTTTCCGGAAATCCCTTTAATTTGAACTACATATTGGTAGTATTTTACTAATTTCACAGCCATAGCTTTATTATTTTTATTTTGTTAGCTAAATATTTTAAATGCCTCAATATAGGGTTTAGCAATATCGCCCCATTCGCCTTCTGGTTTTATTTCCCAACCACAGTTAGCATCGCCTTTGCAAGCGCAAACTGGCTCAATCGCAACTAATTTGCTTCCGAAAAAAGCCGAGCACCACCCAGAGGCGTATCCCATTAAACTCCAACAAGATACTTCTTTAGAGTGCCCACAAAAAGCAATGTGTTGTTCTGCCTCATAGGAGTTTGCCCATACTCCGGTAAAATAAAACTCCCCTGTATCTCTATTAAAACGAATTTCTGTTGGGGTTGCTCTTACAATCCCTTCCCAAGTGTGTATAACAGGTCCTGATGCCAATAAATCCATTTCGGTTTCAAAGGTATAGTTTATTTTCATCTGGATAAAGTCGGCATAGCCGCATTGGTAGCCAAATCGAAGGAACAATTGCCGGGCTCTTTCCATACCAAGTTCGTCTATTAATAGCTTGCGAAGTAAGCCAATAGCCTCTACATCAAACATTGCTAAACGTGTACTCCTAAAAGAAGCAATACCCGTTTCTATGGAAAGCTTTAAATCTTTGGAAAAATCGAAGTCCGTTGCTTTCATATTTAAAAAATGAAAAATTGAGTTGTGTAAAACATTACGTAAATAGATATTATCTTAGGCAAAGATAGTACCTTTTAAATTTAAAACTAATGAAAACACAGTAAAGTTTAGTTTTTCACCTAATTGTATTTTGAATATACAAAAAATAAATTAGGTAACTTACCTCACTTTCTACAAAACAACTATATGATATATATTGATAATCAAATAGTTAAAGCAATTAAAGTATATTGCTTATAATCTCCGATATGGATAATTTGTTATATCTATGCTACAAGTATCTTCTGCAACTATTGCATAGGTATAAGAAAGAGTTACGTTTATCAGGTAAGGGGATTAGTTCGGTATTTCGTCCGTATCTGGAGTTTCTATAAGTTCTTCTGGAACTATTTTTCGGTTTAGGACTTTTTCTGCGATGGCTTTTCCGGATGGTGTAGCGGCTAATCCTCCTAAGGCGGTTTCCTTTAGGGATATATCCATATTTTGGCCGATTTCTCCCATTGTATCTACGACTTCATCTACTGGGATTATTGAGGGGTCTCCGGCGAGGGCTATTTGGGCTGCCGAGAAGGCGATGACGGCTGCTGAACCATTTCTTTTTACGCAGGGAACTTCTACTAAGCCGGCGATGGGGTCGCAAACGAGGCCAAGCATATTCATGATTGTGATTGCTACTGCGTCAAATACTTGCTTGATGCTTCCTTTCAAGCAATAAACGATAGCACCTGCTCCCATTGCGGCTGCGGCACCGGTTTCGGCCTGGCAGCCGCCCACAGAGCCGGAAATAGAAGCACGCCGCTCAATAATTAGTGCTATGCCGGCTGCAACCAACATCCCTTCATAAATAATTTGGTTAGGTAGATGGTGGATTTCTTGTAACGTAGATAATACTCCTGGCACAATTCCAGAAGCTCCAGCCGTAGGGGCAGCAACAATTCTACCCATACAAGAATTTAGCTCCTTAGCAGCTATTGTCTTTACTAATAATGTTTTAAATTCTTCAGAAAGAACCGTTATCGTACAATCTCGGATTTTTTTAGCCCCATTATTGATCATTCCACTACGAGAAGTCATATTTTGGGTAAGTCCTGTTTCTATCGCTTCACACATGACTAAGTAAGCCGCCGAGATTCTATCCCAAACTTCTTGTTCTGTGCGATTTCGTTGTATCATTTCATATTCAACAACGGGTTTCCACAAAACTATATTCTCTTGGGTGCAATATTGCTCCCATTCTTGAAAGCTATCAAAGTTTATTGGCATACATTTATGTTAAGCAACAAACTTAGTTTGTTTTTCTGACTTTGTAAAGACTTACAAAGAATAAAAACATCAAAATACTTTAATTGTGTTGATTTGAAGAATCCTTATAGCGTTTGCGTACCCACCATACGAGGCTTCCTCCCATCACAAGTGGTAGTGCTGTTAAAAATACAGTAACTATTTTGTAGGCAAAAATACTTTTTGGTGAATATCCGCTTTGGCACATCGGGCAAGCTAAAACCATTGCGGGAACAGCACTTATTAGGATGAAAAAAATAAAGGACTTAATGAGTTTCATAGAAATTTTTCAATTACTAATGTAATCAGTACAAACGGTAGGAACGCAAAACAAGAAAGCATCAACGTAACGGCAGCTTTGTCTGTCCTTTTGATATAAAACTTATAGGATAAAAACATCATCCCTAAGGCTGCTAAGGCTAATATCCAAGTTACGTGAAAGCCGGCAGTTTGATACATATAAAGAACTAATACAGAGGGTATTATTAAAAATGTAGATAGTAAAATCAGGCTTGCAGAAAGTTTATTTTTGCGTTGCATCGGAAGCATTTTGAGGCCGGCTTTGTTGTATTCGTCATTTTGTAGCCAAGCAATAGTCCAAGTGTGTGGAAATTGCCAAACAAACTGAATCCCAAACAATAAGATAGCTTCTAATTGAATAGCACCGGTTCCAGCAGTCCAGCCGATAATAACTGGGATAGAGCCGGCAATGGCTCCCGGAACAATCGCTAAGGAGGATAATCTTTTCATGGGGGTATAAATCCCGGCATAAGTAACGATGGCACAAAAACCGAGTATCCCTGAAATGAAATTTATACTAAATAAAAGTAATAGTCCGATAACTCCGGTAAGTAAGGCTAACGTCAATGCTTCTAATGGATTCATTCTATTAGCCGGAAGGGGTCGCTTTGCCGTACGCTTCATAAATTTATCTGAAATACGCTCAATAACTTGATTTAAAATATTTGCGCAAGCAGTAATGAGGAAGCCACCGGCAGATAATAACCAGATTGTAAGGGTATCTACCTGACGATTTGTTGCCCATAGATAAGACATCGCGGCAGAAAAAACCACAAAAAAAGATAACCTTAGTTTTACTAACTGGCCATAGTCAATTAGCTTTTGCTTAGTAAAACTTTCAATCGCAGATAAACTTAACATAGCAAATTTGGTTTTATAATAGATAAACTAATACATACAATACCGGCCAAATTCCCACCACAAAATACCAATATAGGTTGCAAACTACTATTGTTTCTTGCTTGTCTTGTAGGTCTGAACTTCGTTGTAATTTATTTAATAAGTATAGCAAAATCACAAGCCCTGCAACAGCATGGACTGCATGAGCACCGATAATGGTATAAAAGAATGCTCCGTATAGGCTGGAAGAAGTGGTTAATCCGTAGCTGATTAACTTTGCCCATTCACTTCCTTGAATAGATAAAAATATTATTCCCAATAAGATAGTTACATACAAGAGGGTCATTTTAGCCGAACGTTTATACTGCCGTGCAAACAAAAAGGCCGTTATGCCACTTGCTAATAGTACTAAAGTATTCACAAAAGTTATTTCTATGGGTAAGCGAGGCTGGCTATATGGTGGCCAAACGGCTGCTGTTGCACGATTGACAGTGTATGCACTGATAAAGCCGGCAAATAGCATTACTTCTACCGTTAGAAATAAAATCATTCCTAATAAGGCGTTCGGGATTTTTTTCCCAGATGCACCTTGAATAGCTATATCCATAATACTAATTAGTTATATTTTGGAACAACATCCCGAATAATGTACGTAACGTCTGGCATTACCCCAAAAAAGAATGTTAATAGTGTGAATATCACCATAGCAACGGCTACACCAATTACCCACGGCTCAAATTTTAGGTGCATAAAGTTACGCATCACCATAGCAATCTTCCAAAAAGCTGTCCCAAAAATGATAATAATAGAAAGCATCGAGGAAAAATAGCCTACGGCTAAACTCACTGCAAAAAGAACGAATAACTGAATAAGTACCTTTTCATAATTTGGATGCCCATGATAATCATTCTCCATATCGGGGATAACGACCCCTTCTTCTTTATTTGACTCCATAATAGTTAAGTTAATTTGTTTATAATGAATTAGTTGTTTTTATTTTGCGATATAAAGTAGTGGGAATAAGAAAATCCAGATTAGGTCAACCATGTGCCAATAAAGCCCAACGAGTTCTACTCGGTGTAGGTTTTTTCCTTTTCTGGCACCCATCATTACGATAAAGATGGATATCATTCCGATAATAACGTGCAGCCCGTGCAGCCCTGTCATGGTATAATAATATGACCAGAATACAGAGCCCACAGCATTGCCGGCATCCTGTAGCTTAGGGCTACTCATCGTAAATCCGTGGTGGATTTCATTTGTGTATTCTATTGATTTATTGATTAGGAAGAGGAATCCGCAGCCGATAGTTACGCTCATCCAGAGGGTTATTTTGTTTAGTTGCTTATGTACGGCGGCTGTGTGTGCACGGACGATGGCATAGCTGCTGAATAGCAACACGATGGTATTTAGCGCACCAAAAAAGGTAGAGGTGTGGGCTGCCTGCGCAGACCATTCTTCGGGATAGCGAAGCCTGCTCATGAGGTAAACAGCTATCAGACCCCCAAAGATAGCCAATTCGCCGGCAATAAGTACCCAGAGTGCAAGCCGCCCCTGAGGAACAGACCGCTCTGAAACATACATTGTTTGATTCTGACTCATATTCTTTTACTTGATTAAGATTTTATATTTTTTGATTTTGTGGAACGAAATCCGTTGTAAACTGAGGATTACTGTATTCATAAGGGCCATAATTTACAGAAATAGGCTCTGGGAAGTTTCCATGAGGCGGAGGTGATGAGGTTTGCCATTCTAAAGTAGCTGCATTCCAAGGATTATCTACGGCTTTTTCTTTCTTGCGTAAGGTGATGATTAAGTTAATTAAGAAAATAAACTGGCTTAATATTAAGCAAACAGCAGAAATAGTTGCGATTTTTTCAAATGTTCTGTAAGGTTCTTGCATCACATTTGAGAATAAACTGTAATTGTAAATCCTACGGTGCTGTCCGGCTAATCCGTTGAAAAATAACAAGAAAAATGTTCCATTAAAGAAAATAAATGTTAAAGCGAAATGCAGTTTGCCTAAGGTTTCATTCAGGTTTTTGCCCAGAAACTTGGGAAACCAATAGTAGAAAGAGGCAAAGAAGCCAAAAAACACAATTGGGAACAAAGTATAATGGAAGTGAGCAATGATAAAGTAGGTGTCATGCGCATAGATGTCAAAGGTGTTAGAGCCTAAGAATAAGCCGGTTAGACCGCCAATCAAAAATAGGCCGATGAAGCCGAGTGCCCAAAGCATTGGCGTTGTAAACCTGATGGAGCCTCCCCATAGTGTTGCCATATAAGAAAGAAATATCCCCGCAAACGGAATAGAGATAATGATAGTGCCAATGCTAAAAAAAGTAGCCATACGTGGGTCTATACCGGCAACAAATTGGTGGTGTGCCCACACAACAACAGATAATATCGCTGCCAACACCGTAGCATTTACGATAAACTTATAGGCAAATAGGGTTTTACGAGAAAATACAGTAATGATTTCTGCCACTACTCCTAATGCCGGCATTAGGATCACATAAACCTCAGGATGCCCAAAAAACCAAAATAAGTGCTGAAATAAGATAGGGTCTCCACCGCGGGCGGGGTCATAAAAACCAGTTCCTAAAATATTATCAAAGAGTAACATAATGGCTCCCGCTACTAACGGAGCAACAGAAAACATAAAATCAAGGCTTGCAATGCAGAGGAACCATACGATAATGGGTAATTTAAAGGCAGATAATCCCGGTGCGCGTTTGTTGATAGCAGTTACTAAAAAGTTAATCCCGCCCATCAACATTGCTATAATTTCAAGTGCAACTGCGATAATCATTAAACTTGCTCCGGAAAAGAATGCTGACCAAAACTCCGGCCTCGTATTGTGATAAGCACCAGCAGAAAGCGGCGGATATAATGTCCAGCCTCCGGCAAACCCCCCTGAAGGTACAAAAAAGGAAGATAATATTACAATAGAACTAATAAAGAAAACCCAAAAAGAGAGCATATTTAACGTAGGGAAAGCCATATCGTCAGCTCCTATCATAATGGGGATTAATAAGTTACCTAACCCGGAAAGCAATATGGGCATTGCTACCCAAAGCACCATAATCATACCATGGTTGGTAACTAAGGTGTTGTACTCTTGCGGATTAAGGTTTCCAAAAAACGGAATATACTCTCCCGGGAAGGCTAAGTTCATCCGAAATACGTATGCCAAGAAGCCACCTACAGATGCCATTATCAACCCCATGATAATATACTGCAACCCGATAGTTTTATGGTCAGTCGAAAAAATATATTTTGACCAAAAACTCTGGGGATGTTCGTGCGTGTGAAGCGCGTGTTCCATATTCATTAAAATTTATTGTTTATTAGTTACTTTTTTTTCGTAAAGATTTTTTAGGTATAAATCGTTTTTTTCTTGGGATTCTACGACCAGAAAGTTCCGCATATTAGTATGCAATACGCCGCAGATTTCTGCGCAAGCTAAGTCATATTTTCCTTCTACGGTAGCGTTAAACCAGCGTTTTATGGTTCTTCCCGGCACATTATCTTGCTTTAATCTAAGCTCTGGTATAAAAAAACTATGTACTACATCTTTTGCTTTTAGATCTACTACTACATTTTTATTTACCGGCACATGAAGTTCACTATTTTGCTCATCAACAACTACATCATCAGCAGTATAGAGTTTACCGTCTTCACCCGGATACTGAAAAATCCAGTTCCACTGCCGGCCAATAACAGCTACATGAAAATCCGGATTTGGGATTTCCTGCTCTATTTTTGCCCAAGTAGGGTGCTCTACAAGCAAAATAGCAAAATCACTTGCTGCCAACAATGCCATTGCAATCACAATCCAGCGAAAGTGCTTCTTATCTTCTCCGGTAAAATACGCCGCCTTAGACACCTTTTTATAGTGATTAAGAACCAGCGGACGCAGCAGTATATATAAACTGATAACAAATGCTATTGACACTAAGATAGTTATGAACCAAAAGAGGTTATCCATCTCTTCACTATACGTGCTAATGCCTTTTGGAAAAATAGATATTAAATACTTCATCATTATTTAAAGATTACTTTCAAGATATAAAACAATAAAAAATATGCTGTATAACATATTTGAATTGCAAGTTTACAACAAAAACAGATACTTCATTATGTGATTTATATCACAAATTTTTGTGATATAAATCACATAACAATATTGTGTAAATCATAAAAATATTGTAGTTATTTTGTATTCAAAATTTTATTAAGCATGAAAGATTCTCATTGTAACTCATTACCAAATACTTGCCTAACTTGTGAGAAGAAAAAAAACTCATTATTTGATGGTCTTTCTGCCGATGAACTTTCTTTATTGGAAAGCCACCGAACAACGGTGAACTATAAAAAGGGAGAAGCTATTTACAAAGAAGGAATTCGCCCGTTGGGGCTACTCTGCCTAAATGCCGGAAAGGTAAAATTGGTGCGTACCACCAAAAATAACACCCAGCAAATTATGCGCCTCAAAAGACCTGTTGATTTTATTGATATTCGTTCAGTGGTTTCTATGACCCGCTACAACCATTCCGCTGTTGCCTTAGAAGAATCCTCAGTGTGCTTCATAGATACCCAAGATTTTTTGAGGGTTTTGAAGGGAAATTCAAAATTGGCATTAAAAATTATCCAAACGCTTACAAATGAATTAGATGAAGCTGATTCGAGGTTTGTTAATATGACCCAAAAATATATGAGAGCAAGGCTTGCCGAAACCATTTTGTATATTAAAGACTTTTTTGGAACACTGATTGATAACGAAACTATTAACTGTACCTTAACCAGTTCTGATTTAGCCGGTTTATCAAATATGAATATTGCCAATGTTATCAGAACGCTGTCTTCCTTTCGCCAAGAAAATTTGATTGACGTAGTAAAAAAAAGAATCGTTTTACTTAACCCACAAGCAGTTGAAAATATCAGCTCAGAAAAAGATATTGCAGCACATACTTTGTAAATAGCTAAAAATCAGGTTTGTAGTTCAAAAACCATTGGAGATGTAGTTTTGTTTATGGAACATTATTGCTATCATGGTGTCATGATTCTCTGTTTTCTTGGAAAAACAAGTAGTCTTTCTGACCCATCTTCTGTACCTAATTCATAACAGATTTTTCATATCTATTTTTAGATACTTTTGCGTTTTGGCATTGAGAACAAGTGATTTGGGTTTCAGGCATAAAGTATAATCTTTCTCACGAATCTTTTTATCATACTTTCAGAATCATAACTTATAATTTTTTATGAAGTTTATCACAATTATTCTTGGTGGGTTACTATTTAGCTGTTTGTCATTAATGGCACAAGTAGGTGGAAATCAACTATATGACAGAGAAAATAAATCCTATAATTCAGATGAATCTGGGAATGCAGCATTTCCAAACAAAAATCCGTCAAAAACGGTTGAAATATATGCTAACAATGAGATTTTGATTCGGGTGGCCGGCTTGATGAACGTTATCGCAGATAAATATGTGGCCGTTTTTAATGTGATTCAGGTTGCCGAAACGGCCTCCCAGGCAGATGCACTGATGAACGAGAGAATAGCCGTTCTACGCACAGAACTTAAACATGCCGGTTTTGACTCTACGGCTATTTTTGTTGATCTCGTATCATTCTTGCCAAGATATGATTATCAAGCTGATTCAAAGCTGTTTAGCAAAAGCTATAATGAAGTTCCCGCGGGATTTGAACTGCAAAAAAACATTATGATTCAGTATAAAAAAGCCTTTCAATTAGATGCTATCATTACGGCAGCTGCTCAGGCTGAAATCTATGATTTAATAAAAGTAGATTATTTTCTGTCAAGCCAAGCAGCTTACCGAGATAGCCTACGCGCACATTGCCATCGAGAATTTCGCAATAAGGTGAAAGCATACGAATCTCTGGGAATTCGTATGGATTCCGTAAAACGTGTTGCTAATGAGAATTTTACAATAACATATCCGCCGAACCGCTATTTCTCATATCAAGCATTTTCCCGCCCCTCACTGAATGCAGCACGCAAAAGAACGTCCGCTAATACCAAAGAAATCTATAAAGCGGTATCAAAATACTATAATCAAGTAGAGCCCGATAATTATGACGTTATTATAAACCCGATAGTTTCGGAGCCGGCCGTGCAAATAACTTATACAATGGCTGTTAAATTTATGCTGCCGGAAACACCCGCTAAGTCAAACTATTACATTATCACCCCCACCGGGGAGGTTAAACCCTTCAACCCAAAATAAAAATCAGCACCTACGTTATGTTGTTAGTGCTAAAAGTCCATTTTTATGATTTTTTGTTATGTAACAAGTAAGATAATTAAGAGATAACCTTTTCATAATTCAAAAAAATGTACTTTTGCTTTCCTATAAAAAACGATGAGGCATAAGCCGGAATTTGCAAGTTGCACAGATAAAGGGAAAGTTCGGGCGATAAATGAAGATGTTTGCGGTTATTTTCAGACTCTAAATGGTTTTTTATTAATTGTTTGTGATGGTATGGGCGGGCATGCACGTGGAGATTTAGCCGCAAGTACTTCTGTGAGAGCTATCGCCAAAACACTGTCATCAGAATATTTTGAAAATCCCGTAGAGGGTATCCATATTGCGCTGCAAAATGCCCACCAAGAAATCTGCGCTAAAGTAGCCGAGAACCCAGACTTAGGCGGAATGGGTACTACCGCCGTAGTGGCCTTAGTCAGAGAAACGACACTTTACTATGGCCATATCGGAGATAGCAGAATATATCTATTTAATAATGAGATACTCCATAGATTAACAAAAGACCATTCTTTTGTTCAAATGCTTGTAGATGCCGGAACTATTACGGAGGCTGAAGCCGAAAACCACCCCAAAAGAAATATAATTTTAAAGGCAATCGGAGGTACAAAAAATGACCCCGAATTAGCACCTGAACCAATCCTACTATTGCCTGAGTATATTTTATTACTTTGTACAGATGGCCTAACTACAATGGTCACTGATAGTGAAATATCCAATGTGCTGTCAGTAAAATACTTAACATTACAACAGAAAGCAACATTACTGACTGAACTTGCCTTAGATTCCGGTGGTGTTGATAATATTAGTTTACAGTTATTCTGTGTTCAACCTTAATCCAAATAAATGATTGTTAGACCCGCTATTTTATGTATCGAAGATGAGTTAATTATCTTAAAAGCCCTTGGAGAGGAAGTTTCCCACTCTTTCTCTGAATATCAAGTAGAACTTGCTGAAAATTCAGAAGAAGCACTTGATATTATCCAAGAACTTTATGAGAGAAAGCAAGAATTAAGCCTTGTAATTGCAGACAATAATCTGGGCACAGAGAGAGTAGAAGTATTAATAAAAAAAATTCTCCTAAAATTTCCGGATACCTTAATTATGATGCTCACCGGCCAAGCCGATATTGACTCAATTATTAATTTGGTCGCACTGGGTCAGCTACATACTGTATTAACAAAGCCATGGGATAAGGAGCATTTATATCGGACAGTAGAAGACGCTGTTACTAAGTATAGACAGCGAAAACAACTTCGAGAAAAACATAAAATGTATATGGAGATTCACCGAGCCTCCATGTCATTAACCGGTGAAATTCGGTTAGATAAGCTGATGAACAAATTAATGCGTATCGTGATGGATAATGCAGATGCCGAAGTTGGATATTTAGTATTAGAAAGAACCGAAACCGGCCCACTATTCATCGAAGCTATTCATTATGCGAGCTCCCATGAATCAATTATTGAGAGCATAGAAATCACCGAAGATGCTCCTATTAGTGCCACTATTGTCAATTTTGCACGGCAATCTCGAGAAAATATTATTCTCGATGATGCCATGAACTACGGCTTCTTTGCTAACCATCCGTATATCCAGCGGAATCAATGCCGTTCGATTTTATGCACTCCCTTAGTGTATCAAGGCCGTTTTATGGGAATGTTGTATTTAGAAAACAAATCCCGCACAAGTGCCTTTTCTCCATACAGCTTAGATTTACTATCTACCTTGTCTGCCCATGCCGCAGTGGCGTTACAAAATGCCCGTATCTATGCCGAGATAGAGCAACTTGTTCAGGAACGCACAAATGAAATTGTATTCCAGAAAGAAGAAATTGAGCGTCAGCGAGATGTAATCATGCAGAAAAATCGGGATATTATGGAAAGTATCACCTATGCCAAAAGAATCCAAGATGCATTTTTACCTAAAACCAGAGATATTCTGGCTGCATTTCCTACGTCTTTTGTCTATTTCCGCCCCAAAGATGTTGTTAGTGGTGATTTTTATTGGTTTACACAGCGTCTGAGCAAAGCTGTTTTAGTTGCGGCTGACTGCACCGGGCACGGAATACCCGGAGCCTTTATGTCTGTGATGGCCAATACATTACTTCAGCAAATTGTTGAATTAGATGGGGTTTTTAGACCCAATGAAATCTTAGACCAACTCCACTTGCGGGTGAGAGTCGCGCTTAAACAAGAAGATGACGCAAATGCCAGAGACGGAATGGATATTTCGGTGCTACAAATAGATACAAAACGCCACCGAATAATGTTTTCCGGAGCTAACCGACCGTTAGTTATGATACGAAACGGTGAAGTTGTTGAATACAAAGGTGATAAATTTTCCGTAGGAGGAGAACAATTGGAAGAAGTCAGAAACTTTACCCTGCACCAAATTGATATAGAACCTGGGGATACTTTTTACATATTTACAGACGGATTTCCAGACCAATTTGGCGAAGAAATCAACAAAAAGTTCCAGTCTCGAAGATTTTATCAGCTATTACAAGAAATTTACGAAAAAGATACCGAGCATCAACGCCTGCTGGTAGATGCCGAATTACGGCACTGGCGTGGCGAAAATGAACAAACAGATGACGTACTGGTAATCGGAATTAAATTCTAAAGCCTAAGCATTGATGCTTCGTCTGATTGCCCTATTTTGCTTTTGTTTACCTTTTGGGGCTGTATTGTCTCAACAAAAACCGGTTGAAGCATTCTTATGGCTCACAGACTCCCGATTATTGCAGTTTCAAGAGCCGGCATCTGAAGCGTCCCTAACCGCAATGCCTTATACGTTCCTATCCGCTGTTCCGGAAGAAGTTTTTTTTCAAGAAACTTTTAAAGCAATTAAGGCTAAAACACTAACAGTTTACCGAGATGCACAACTAACTACACCTATTTCGTTTACCGAAATAGCCCAGCAATTTCCAGTTATACAACTCAAAAAGAAAAAAATAGCTAATAGTATAACTTGCTTACATATAGGCAGATTTGAAACTTGGCAATTACAAGACAGTACCTATTCACGTACTTTGCAGGCTTGGATATTGAGAATTGAAACAGAAGGAAATCTGAAAAATGCACTATCTTTATTTTTGCCACCCAATAATCCTTTTCCAATCCGATACCTTAAAATGGCCTATGACTATGGGGCAAATATAAACCAAACGCCAGAAGATGTTATGCGCCAGCAACTATACAATTTTTCTTGGACAGGGACTACTCCACTGCCGTTTGCTATTAAATTAACGTATCCTAAACCGGAAGATAGCTGGGAGAAAACTGGAGCTTATTCGATTCCCAAAATTGTTTTTAAGGATAGCTTTCAGATTCCGTTATTTACAGCCTCAGAATTAAGTCGTTATGATAACCAAGCATTGCTACAAAGTATTGGTAGAGCTATTTTTGCGGCTGTATTAAGCGGCAAAATCAAGTTACAATATTTTAGTTTTGGAAATGACAATAAGCTGCGTTATGTCCCGATTTCTTACGTACGGGAGATTGTGCTGCAGCATCCGGCTGCGCCTACGCATGAAGTAACGACTAAAACAATTCGAGAGTTCGACTTTTCGGTTGGTCTTGTGGCTATTGAAGTGTTTGGTGCTTGGGAAAAGATAAACCACAAACTTATATTTAATCCGCAGAAAATTCATTTAGTTTGGGGGCAAGGGAATACGGAAGATTATTTTGGCATTGGCTTTTTGAATATTCAGGATTTAAAATCTTTACATCTTATTTTTCAAAATCAGCCGGTAGAGCAGATTTTACAGAATCCCGTAAAACTCTTTTGGTATCCGATTCAACTTAATACGTATCCAATTATTCATTTTCAAGATGCCCGTCAGATTCGCTGCTTGTTAGAAGATGTCGAGAACTTTCCTATTCCAACTGCCAGAGATTTTCTCCAAAAGACAAGGCCAATTGGTATTTCACCACATTGCCCATAACCGATTTTGACAAAAGTATTATGCTTATTATCAGGAAGTTAGCAAGTAAAAGTTTTTATAATTAGCTGATGCTTAGGCATGAGCTCTAAAGTCGCGGATTCGTAGCTGGATAATATTTCTATTTTGCAGTGTATTTAGTTCTAAGGAATATACAATAGCTACTGATTTGGCGGTTTCGAGTTCAGTAGTACGTTCGGCCATACCAAAGGCAATTCCTTCCATAATAATTTTTCCTTGCCGGAGGGTTAGTTTAAGATGTTTTTCTTTAATAATACGGTAGTTTAAAAGCACAACACTATTTGTTTGGTATAAAGGAATCATATTTTCCGGCCCAAAGGGAGACATTCGCTGTTGTAATCGGAAGAATTTATCCGTAATTTGGCTGAAGTCAATGATAGCCTCAATGGGGAGTATGGGTAAGGTTTGGTCAAAACGGATTTCGCGTTGGCAGATATTTTCAAATGCTTCAGCAAAGGAGTTCATATTTTCTTCGGTAACGGTTAAGCCGGCAGCATATTTATGGCCTCCAAACTGCACTACAAATGTTGAGCATCGGTTGATGGCTTCGTGAATATCAAATTCGTGAACACTTCGGCATGAGCCTACCCACTTGTTGTCTGCCATCGTGAGCATAATAGTTGGTTTATAGTAGCGTTCAATCAGTTTAGAGGCTACTATTCCGATAACTCCTTTTTTCCAATGTGCTCTCCATAGGACAATAGATGCGTTGCCGAGCAGGTGCGGCGATTGTTCTATAATATCTACACATTCGTTATAGATTTCGTTTTCAAGTATTCTGCGGGTTTCGTTAGAGTCTTCGAGCAGTGAGGTATCTTGCTCTAATGATTCTTTTTTTCCGCGTAATACTTCTACGGCGTGGCGGGCGTGGCTGATTCTACCGGCAGCGTTAATGCGAGGCCCCATAAAAAACACTAAGTCGCTGATTTCCCACGCACGCTGGTTGCTTGCCAGATTTTTGAGTGCAGCTACTCCGGGTAACGGGTTATTTTGGATTTTTTTTAGCCCATAAAATGCGATAGTGCGGTTTTCGTCAGTTATTGGCACTAAATCACAAGCAATACTGAGGGTTACTAAGTCCGCAAAATGCTCCCATATATAATCATTGCGGTTAAGTTTAGACCACAAAGCGCATAGTAATTTAAATCCGATTCCGCAGCCGGTTAGTTCTTTGTAGGGATAAGCACAGTCTTTACGTTTTGGGTTCAGCATGGCCACAACTGGCGGTAATGTAGTATCCGGTAAGTGGTGATCACAAACAATAACATCCATACCATTTTGGGAAGCATATTCTATATGCGTATGTGCGCGTGTGCCACAATCTAAGCAAATCATCAACGTACATCCCTTAGATAACCCAAAATCAATCCCTATATAACTCAAGCCATAACCTTCTACGTATCTATCCGGAATATGATATTCATAGCTAACTCCCAGCATATCAAAGGCTAATGTAGTTAAAGCAACAGAGGTCGTGCCATCTACATCAAAGTCTCCATAGACCAAAATTCGTTCTTTATTACGGATAGCTAATAAGATTCGTTCAGTTGCTATGGCCATATCTTGCATTAAGAAAGGGTCATGCAAGTCTTGCCATTCGCAGGCAAAGTATTTTCGTGCGTCTTCATAGGTTTTAACCCCTCTACGAACCAATACAGAAGCTGTAACGGAATCTATTTTTAATTTTTCTTCTAATAATTTTCTGGGTGCTTCGGTGCTTTCCGGCTGCAGTAACCAGCGTAACTTTACCATTCCTATTCTCCTCGGTATTTCGCTTCTATTGGATAATACTGCGAATTTGCACAGATTTAGCCAATATTCATTGAAACACGGAACTATAAATTGAAAAAAATAGAGTACAAAAATTTAAGCTGTGGCTTAAATCCTATGATTAGGAGTTTTTTTTGCACTATTGTTTCTAATTTGTAATGAGTTATCTGCCTTTTTTATTTTTCGACTTAAATACTTGCTAATGCAATAATTTTCTCCCCCCCCCAATACTGCTTCCCCTAAATTATACAGTTGTTCCCTACAAGTGGTACACAATAAATAATTTTATGTAGCATTCTTTTTTAACCCATCCTGTCCTAAACAATACCTTAAGCGATTGATACTCAACTTGTTTTAAAGAACAACCATCCCTTTTTAAAAGTACTTATATTTTGCTCATTTTCAATAAGATACAACGGTTTTAAAAAAATGTTTAGGACAGTATTGGTTTATAATTGAGAAAAAATAACACCCTATATTTTACCCTAAAATAGGTTTACAAAAGTGTAGCCAAAAACAAACAATAGAAGAAGACAAAAGATAGCTTTTTACGGAGACAGCATCGGAAATACGGTGTCATTCAGTTCTATCTCATCAAAACTTTGTTCCTTAAAAAGTCGTTTTTGGGTCTTTGCTGCAATAAATAACGTTGAAGGAATAGAGCCTGACCATTTAGGGTCAATTTTATCCATCCATAAATTTGGGTTCGTTTCTTGCACAACTAATACTTCAGCAGAAATTTTTCTCTTCTGTATAAAAGGCTCTACACGAGAAAATGCAGCATCTTGATTATCAACAGAAAGCAATAAAACCCGTATTGGCTTATCTTGATTGTGTGTGTGAAAGTTGTTAAAATCCCAGAGTTCTGCCACACAAGGCTTACACCAAGTAGCCCAAAAGTTTAGCACCCAAGTGGTATCTGAATGACGATTAACGCGGCTTAATATTGAATCAATTGGCAAAACTCGAACTCTTTGGGCAAACCCTGAAGTAAAACTGACCCATAAAATCAGCCAAATTATTGCAGACTTAAAAGAAATCATATTGCGAAAAGATTGCTACTCTCCCAGTTTTACAAATATCGTTAAAAACAACTACTGTTAGAAATCAACCAGAACATTTTATCCTTGAACCTGATATTGCTACGTTTTTAGCATGATTTACCTTTTTTTGTAGCTTTGCCAAAACTGAGTTTGTGGATAGCTTCAAAAAGAAAATTATATTCAACATATTCGTAATCATTATATCACCATTTTTAGGGTTTTGCCAAAACGATAAAAAAAACGTTGTTGCCACAATTAATATTATCAGTGATATAGCCCGCCAAATCGCCGGGGACGAAATTGTAGTTCAATCGTTATTGCCTACCGGCACAGACCCACACATCTACGACCCAATTCCAAGAGATGCAATAACGTTGGGAAATGCCGACCTGATTTTGATAAACGGCTTAACATTAGAAGGTTGGATTAAAAAACTAATTGTAAGTGCAAATGTTTCCGGTAAGGTAATTACCGTTAGCCGGTATGTTAAGCCCATAGAAAACACAGATATTCATAACGCAACAGACCCACATGCGTGGATGTCTCCTCAAAATGGAATTTTATATGCACAAGCTATTACAGAAGCATTTACCCAACTTTTACCGCAGAAAACAGCCTATTTTGAGAATCGTTTCATCACATACAAACATCAGTTAGATAGTTTAGATTTTTGGATTCGCCAAGAAATTCAAAAAATACCTCCTGAAAATCGAACCTTAATCACGACCCATGATGCATTTCGATATTATGCAAGCCATTATGGTTTAAGTGTTAGAACTTTAATAGGCACTTCTACTGATGCCGAAATTGCTGTTTCTGGAATGGAATCCTTAATAGCAGAAATTTCAACGAGTAATGTACCGGCTGTCTTTGTAGAGGCTACGACCAACCCTAAGGCATTAGCTCAAATTGCCGCTGACTATGGCCTAACTCTGGGAGATAAATTGTATGCTGATTCTATGGGAGAAACCGGCTCAGGAGCAGATTCTTACATCGGAATGTTAGCAGAAAATACCAAAAGAATCGTTGCCGGACTAACCTCTTCCAGAACACAAACACGCAAATTTCCAATAGATAACGCATTATTTATAGTAGTCTTAACCTCTTTTATAGCTGCCTTTTGGCTGTTAACAAAGTTGATATTAAAAAGAAGTTCAACGCCGGATTCTAATGCTGAAAAGAAAATAACAATCCAAAATTTATCCGTAGGTTATTCCGGAAGAATGATACTAACTAACTGTTCGTTAGAACTTTATACAGGTAAAATTTATGGGATTTTGGGTGCAAACGGTTCTGGGAAATCCACCTTTTTAAAAGCTGTTTTGGGAATTGTGCCTATCCAAAAAGGTACAATTTCGCTATATGGAAAACCACTTTCTACAATGCTACGTTATATCGCTTATTTGCCCCAAAAAGACGAAGTAGATATTCAGTTTCCGGTAACCGTAAGAGATGTTGTTAAAATGGGGTTGTATCCCGGCAAAAAAGTTTTTGAAACCATTCCCAAAACCGAAATATCGCGTATTGAAAAGGCAATGGATCTCTTAGAAATCAAGCAGTTAGCAGATTTCAGGGTTTCTGAGCTATCTGGCGGGCAACTGCAACGCACATTTATGGCAAGGGCAATTTGCCAGCAAGCCGATGTGTTCTTCTTAGACGAACCTTTTACGGGCGTTGATGCAGCTACCGAAATCAAAATGATGCAACTATTCAAAGAGTTAGCTGAAAGTGGAAAATTAATAATCATGATTCATCATGACATCAGCAAGGTAGAAGAATATTTTGATGAAGTGATTTTGATAAACAAACGGATTGTGGCTGCAGGGCCGGTAAAGACGACTATGACTTCTGAAAACATTACCAAAACTTATGGCGGTGCAGCTACGCTATTGGTTCATGCTGAGGAACTTATGAGAAATCAAAAAAAGTGATTTTTAATATTGGCGGTTAATCAGCAGTTGGGCTAAGTTGTGTAATTTTTGGGTAGGCCGGTGTGATAGCTGTGCTAAATAATAATCCGCTTGTTGCTGATATGCTTGCATCAGTTTTTGTGCTGTTCCTCGGGCATCGGTTTCTTCAAAAATAGCGCGGACGGCCTCTATTTTTTCTGCTGAACGAGGTTGCTTTTCCCAGTATCGTAACGCATCTTGATGATGCCCCATAGCATTCTCCCAAGCAGATACCCAAAGAATAGTCCGCTTATTTTCTAAAATATCCCCCCCAACGACCTTTCCAGATTCTGCGGAGGTCGCATATAAATCCAAAATATCATCTTGAAGTTGAAAAATAATTCCGATAGCTTCTCCGTAGTTTTTTAGTAATAGTTGCTCCTCTTTGGAGGCATTTGCGGCAATAGCTCCGAGCTCTAAGGCAGCCCCTAAAAGGGTAGCCGTTTTGAGCGTAATCATCTCCAGATATTCGTTTTTGGTAACGGATTCTCTTTTTGAAAATTCGAGGTCTAAAATCTGCCCTTCACAAACTAAACGAGACATTGTAGTAAAGCATTGAACCAGTTCGGCAAAAGGCATATTTTGGCAATTTGCTAATAATTCATAACAATACACCATCAGTACATCACCGGCAATGATTGCAGTATCTGTGCCATGTGTTATGTGAACCGTTGGATGCCCGCGTCTGGTGGGGGCACTATCCACAATATCATCATGGATCAAAGTGAAATTATGAAAGCATTCTACGGCAGATGAAACCGGTAAAGCACATTGAAAATCAGTATGATACAACTGATATGAAAGTAGTACCAACAGAGGGCGAACTCGTTTACCCGGGATTTTAATAAAATCTCGAATCGGAGTATATAAAGCCGCCGGCTGACGACTCATCATCGGCATCTCTCCTAAAAAGTTTTCAATAGACTTTAGCTCGCTGTCGTAGGTAATCACTATGCAAAGGTATATTTTTTTGTTTTTAGCCACCCTTTTGAACTATCCTAATTGCTAAAATGTATTGATAATTATCTGATTTTAAGCCTAAAAATTAGGCTTAAAATCAGATCCATTCAGGCTGTTTTTGTTCATTGAATATATTCACTATTTTATTTTAACACATTCTAAAACATGAGTTTACAGGTTACTACTGCTACGCGCTCTGAGTCTATTCAGTCGTTAATAAATAAGCACCAACCGCTGTTAGAAAAAGCCATTGAGGCGGTTCATTCACGTGGTTTTTATGCTGCTTATCCGGAATCTCCCTCTCCTAAAGTATATGGAGAAGGTGTTCTGGAAAAGGGTTCAGCAGATTTTCAAAATCAATTGGGGAAAAATTTCGCCGGTCTTTTGCAACAGACTGATTCTTGGCTAAAAGCCAAAGAACGGTCTCCATATACCATGCAAGACTTAGATATAGCTTATCCGGTTTGTAATGCGTTAGAAACATACGTTAAGCAGTCTCAGTCAGCTTTAAAGCAATGGAGAAATACAGATTATGAAGTGCGGGCGGCATTGTTGGTAGAATCCTTAGAGGGCGTTAAAGGTCGTTTTTTTGAATTAGCTAATGCGACTATGCACACTACCGGGCAGAGTTTTGTGATGTCTTTTCAGGCTTCCGGCCCGCATGCAAACGACCGCGCATTAGAAACAATTGCACTGGGCTTATATGAACTACGCCGCTTCCCAACCCAAACAGTATGGGAAAAACCTATGGGAAAGTTTAACATAAAACTTGAAAAACATTATCGTGCTGTTCCTAAGGGCGTTGCGCTATGTATCGGATGTTCAACGTTCCCTACTTGGAATACTTTACCCGGATTATATGCAAATTTAATAACCGGAAACTCCGTTATTGTAAAACCACATCCGACTGCTATTTACCCAATAGCTATTGTTGTCGCAGAATTACAAAAAACGTTTGCTGCCTATGGCTTAGACCCCAATATCGTTCAGTTAGCTTGCGACACTCCCGAAAAACCAATTACAAAACAACTATGTGAAAATAAGGATGTTAAATTAATAGACTTCACCGGAAGTTCTGTTTTTGGGGATTATGTAGAATCTTTAAGCGGCAAAACAACTTTTACCGAAAAAGCCGGAATTAATTCAGTGATTTTAGACAGTTGTTCAGACTTAAATGCTGTTATGCAAAATTTAGCGTTTTCAGTGAGTTTGTATAGTGGCCAAATGTGTACCTGCCCACAAAACTTTTTCATACCTAAGTCCGGCATTCAGGTAAACGGAGAAACCGTTAGCTATAATAATGTTGTCAATTTATTGACGAATGCAATATCGGGCTTAGCTACACATGAAAAGATGGGGCCGGGTATTTTGGGCGCAATTCAAAGTGATGCTACCTACGAAAGAGTAGAGCAAGCTCGAAATCTTGGCACAACGATATTATTAGATTCTCAGCCAATAACTAACCCTGAGTTTCCCAATGCCCGCCTGCAAAGTCCCTTAGTATTGGAAATAGACCCTAAAAATTACAGTCTATTATCTCGGGAACTTTTTGGGCCGGTTTTGTTTATTATTCCCACAGAAAACACGTATCAAAGTGTTCAGTTAGCCAAAGAGTTAGCTGCTCATTCCGGTGCTATTTCCTGCGGAGCATACACCACAAGTTCAGAAATAGCCGAAATGATTATTACGGAAATGAGTGAATCATACACACCGGTTTCTTTCAACCTAACCGGGCAGATTTTCTTGAATCAGCATGCTGGATTCAGCGACTTCCACGTAACCGGTGGAAACCCCGCCGGAAATGCCTCCCTAACAAATCCAGAATTTATAACCAAACGCTACACCTTAGTTGGCCATAGAATTAACCTACAATAGTTTATAGAGTAGATAGTTACTGAATTTTCTGAGCTATATCTTGAAATGTAGCTCAGAAAATATAACAACTAGCGTTTCGTTGTTTGGGAATATTATTGCAAGTAGGGTATCATAGTTTCCTTGTTTCTTGGAAAAACAAATAGTATTCCTAACTATATTTCTGTTTCTAACTCTCTAATGAGTTATTTATATTTTCTGTTTTCTGGGTTGAAGAAATTATTTTCGGTAAGTGTGCTTAAATAATTCTAATCTCAGTTCTTTTTTAATCTAATTTTTGGATACTTTTGTACTTTGGTAATGAAAGTAAGTGATTTCAACTTTTGTTTCAGTATAAATTGTAAAGTTACTCCTTATAGCTAAGCACCTTATCGTGCTTCCTGAGCTATGACCAAAATATTTTCCTCTTTTTAGTTGCTATATTATTTAGAATTGTATTTTTGCCCGAAGATACCCCAATAATTACAGCGTTAAAATTCGCTCATCATGGATAAATTGACATATTTAGGCAATGCTGGTGCAGAGTATGTGGAACAGCTATATCGGCAGTATATTGACACGCCGGAGACGTTAGACACGAGTTGGCAGCGTTTTTTTGAAGGATTTGAGTTCTCCCGAAGTGGAGAAGGCGTTCAAACAGTATCTAATGCCTTCTCAAAAGAAGTTCATGTTTTAGACCTAATAAACGGATACCGCAGCCGCGGGCATCTATTTGCAAAAACGAACCCAATCTTGCCCAACAAACCTTCCTTACCTACCTTAGATATATCTAATTTTGAGCTTACAGAGGCAGATTTAGATACCAAGTTTCTCTCTGGAGAAATAATTGGGTTAGGTATGGCTACATTACGCCAGATTATCAGCCACTTAGAAGAAACTTACTGTGGATCTATCGGTGTAGAATACAGATATACCCGCAATCCGGAAATAACAGCGTGGTTAGAGAAACGCATGGAGACCTCTAAAAATAAGCCCTCTTTTTCTAAAGAACAAAAGAAGGCTATTTTGAAGAAATTAAATGAATCTGCTTCTTTTGAAAATTTCTTACACAAAAAATTTGTTGGCCAAAAACGTTTTTCGTTAGAAGGAGCGGAATCTCTTATTCCGGCATTAGACGGTATTATCTTACGCGGGGCAGAAAATGGAGCCAAAGAATTTGTCGTTGGAATGGCTCATCGAGGCCGACTGAATGTACTTACAAACATTCTCCAAAAGGACTATGAAACCGTTTTTGGAGAATTTGAAGGAAAAGGGATAGCTAACTCCATTTTTGACGGAGACGTAAAATATCACATGGGTTTTTCAAGCGACCCGGTACTTGCAAATGGCAAACAGATCCACCTAAGTTTGGCACCTAATCCATCTCACTTAGAGGCAGTTAATCCAGTAGTTGAAGGGATGGTTCGCGCCCGCCTTGATAATATCTATCAAGGTGATATTGATGCAATTGTGCCGATACTGATTCATGGAGATGCTTCTTTATCTGGGCAAGGTATTGTTTATGAAGTGGCGCAGATGTCCGAGCTAAAAGGCTATGGGGTCGGCGGAACAGTTCATATCGTTATCAATAACCAAATTGGCTTTACTACTGACCCTGAGTGCTCCCGCTCTAGTACATACTGCACAGACATAGCCAAAGTAACTTTATCTCCAGTATTTCATGTTAATGGAGATGATCCCGAAGCAGTGGTCTTTGCGACCCAATTAGCTATGGACTTTCGCCAAGAGTTCAATCGAGATATTTTTATAGATATAGTATGCTACCGTAAATATGGCCATAACGAAGGAGATGAACCCAGATTTACGCAAGCATTGATGTATGAAATTATTGATAAACATAAATCCCCATTAACAATTTACCAAGAAAAATTGATAGCTGAAGGAGTAATTACTACCCAAGAGTTTGCTGAAATGCAGCAGGGGTTTGACGATTATCTCCAAAATCAGCTGAAAAGTGCCAAAGAAAAAGAAGGTTCTGTCCTTGGAGACCTCCCTAAACGGTCTTGGGTAGGCTTTCGATACATCACCCGAGATGAAGTACTTGAAATTCCTGATACCAGCATTACCGATGACCAATTAACCAAATATACAGAAATACTTTCGACGATTCCAGCATCTTTTGTACCCCATAAAAATGTGGCTAAACTATTTAGCGACAGAAATAAAATGGTGTTTGAAACCAACAAAGTTGACTGGGGAATGGGAGAATTATTGGCTTATGCTTCCTTGCTGGCAGATGGACATAGTATTCGCATTTCAGGGCAAGACGTTGAAAGGGGCACTTTTTCACACCGTCATGCTGTTATCAAAGACCAAAAAAATGGCAGTTCTTATACTGCATTAAATAATTTAGCCACCGAAAAATCTAAGTTACACATTTATAATTCTTTATTATCTGAATATGCGGTTATGGGTTTTGAGTATGGATATTCGTATTCTTCTCCCAATGATTTGGTAATTTGGGAAGCTCAGTTTGGAGATTTTTCTAATGGTGCCCAGATTATCACCGACCAATTCTTTAGTTGCAGCCAAACAAAATGGCAGAGGCTAAATGCTCTAACTGTTTTATTACCACATGGTTATGAAGGTCAAGGGCCTGAACATTCCAGTGCACGTATGGAACGCTTTTTACAACTTTGTGCTGAAAACAATATTTATGTGTTGGATTGCACCACGCCGGCAAATATGTTTCATGCGCTTCGCAGACAAGTAAAAGGAGAATATAGAATTCCTGCTGCGATATTTACCCCCAAAAGTTTACTTCGGCATCCCAAATGTGTCTCTCCTGTCGCTGATTTTATGTATGATAAATTTCAACCTGTAATTGATGACCCAACAGAACAGCCGGAAATTGTAGATAGACTGATATTCTGTACCGGAAAGATCTATTACGACTTACTTGACCAGAAATTAGCTTTTAACAAAGAAAATGTGGCTATTGTTCGCCTTGAACAGTTGTATCCTTTACCGGAACTTGCTATTCGGGATATAATCGCTAAGTATCATAAAGCTAAGGTGTTATGGGTTCAGGAAGAGCCAGAAAACATGGGAGCTTGGACTTATATTCTACGAAAACTTCGCGACATTCCATTTGAAGTTTGTTCCAGAAAAGAAAGTGCCAGCCCAGCTACGGGATCACATAAACAGCATCTTTCCCAGCAGGAATACATAATCAAAAAAGCCTTAGACTTAGTCCCTGAAACTCAATTAGTTAGATAGAACTACTGACTTTGAGGTAAAATTGCATATAGTAAAACAACTAAAGATACAGGGCAAAAATTTCAAATAGTTAATTATTTGAAATTTTTGCCCTGTACTAAAAAAGTAATTACAAAATTACTATTGATAATCAAGTAGTTAGGATTAGAAAAAATTGTTCCTAACTACCAATAGTCTGTACGATGTACATTGAATTTACTTAGGAGTACAGAGTATATCAAAATGGCAATTCGTAAACGATTGGTCAGCGTAAACTGCTGCGTTGTTTTCTGCATTTATAATACTATAGTTTAAAGATTCTACTAAGGCTATTAGTTCCTTCGCAGAATTACCAACAGCTTTTAAATTATTATCATCTAATTCAATAAACATAATCGGTTTAAACTTTTGGATAGTTTCTATTCCTCCTTTTAGTACTTTAAATTCGAATCCTTCTACATCTATTTTAATAACGTTTATTTTACTTATATCTTTTGAGGTAATCCAATCATCTAATTTTTGTACTTTAATCTCAATAGACTCCTTATTCGTTGTGTTACCAATAACAATTCTATTTCCTCCCCTATTAGTTGGTGTATCTACTACCAATAAAAATACATTATTAGAGTCTCCTAAACCAATATTATTAACTTCTATATTACTAAAGTTATTAAGTGAGATATTTTTAAAACATGATTTATAGTTAATTACATCGGGTTCAAATCCATAAACATATCCATTGGAGCCAACCCTATCTGCAAATCTTAAAAGTGTAGTTCCTATATTGGTTCCGATATCAAGTATTATTGCATCCTTTTTAGCAAGGTTCAATAATCTTTCATGTGCGATATCTTTAAATCCAAAGTATAAGAAATGCGCAACATAGTCGCTTATATCTCCTTCTAAGCAAATATCATTAATTTTAAATTTTCGTATCGTATTTGGTTTATATTGGTAATTATTAGGAGCTATTTTCCCAATGAATGAAGTGGATTCTTTATTATGGGTAAAATATCGTAATATTTTATCTATCTGTAGTATTATAAAAAGACTTCTGAATGCATTTAATAATTGCTTTGGTTTTTTTATATCGCCATTCATAATTAACTATTTGGGTCTTAGATCGGGGAGTATAACTTCCAGTACACGGCAAAAGTACAACTATTTGAAACCCTGCAAAATAAGTTCGTATATATATTTATAAATAGCTGATAATCCGTATATTAATAGTTTTTTTGATAAGCGGTACACAAATAATTCTGAGTTCCGTTCTTTTTCCGCCCATTTTTAGATATTTTTGTGCTTCGACAATGAGGATAAGTAACTTCGGTTTTAGGTTAAATCGTAAAGTTACGGCTTGTTGTCAAGCGTTTATCATACTTTCTGAGCCACAACCAATAAATATACTAAGAGTCAATATATTATCTAATTTATAAATATTTAATTCATTGATAATTAGATATTTAAGTTAAAAACTACCGAAGTATTATGGGTATCGAGTAGCTACATTTTTTTTATCTCTACCCGTCTGTTTTTGGTTTTTCCTTCCTCGGTGCTGTTATCAGAAATGGGTTTATCTTGTCCATAACCAACTGACTTTATTCTGTCTGTGGCAATACCTTTGCTTACTAATGCGGCTTTTACGCTTGCAGCACGTTGTTCAGAAAGGGTTTGGTTAGAATCCTTATTGCCGGTATTATCGGTGTGTCCTTCTATTATAATTTTTAAAGACGGATTTCCTTTCAGCATTTTGTATATTTCATCAATGATATTTTGGGATTCATTTTTGATAACAGATTTCCCTGTTTCAAAGTTAATGTAAAGCACCAGAGAGTTTCCATTATTGATTTTTTCAAACATTTCATTGACTTGAATATCTTGCTTCATGGCTTCCTTTTCTGCAATAATCAAATCATATCCACCATCAGCAAGTTGTTCATACACCCAAATTTCTTTGTTATTCTTGGTAAATTTAAAAGTCGTTGACCAATTTGTGCAGCCATTACCAACCGGAATATCTCCTCCGTTAATGCTTTCTCCGTTATGGTCATAATATCCTGAACACCACCCTTGATATTCTCCTAAAACAACACCTCCATTTTGTTTTGCTGCCGTTTGAAAGTTACGCATGATTTGCAAGCCAGATGCTGGTTTCGCCTCTTCTTTTAATGAATACTTAAATGCCATTATTTTCCCTTCAACTGCTTCTGACTTGATTTTATTATCATTCTTAGGATTTGGAATGCCTGTAGGAAATTTCATAGAGCCAAATTCTAATTCTTCACAATTTGAAAGATAATAGTTTGGCATCCGGTTAAATAATGGATAGTCTTTACAGCCTTCAGCATCGTCTTGCGCAAATGCTGTGTTTACTACAAAAGCTAAGACTATAATAAGTCCTGTTCTAAAAAAATGTTTCTCCATTGTTGTTTTATTTTTATTAGGTTCTTTTACTTCGGCTAACTAAGCTGTTAATGAGATTTTTTCCTGTCAATATTGATGCCAATCAGCTCTGCGGCGGCAATTTAAATTCAACTTTTATTAAAAACAAATATCAATTTTATAAAGATAATTGCTTCTATTTGTTCAAGGGTAGATTAGGGGTCGTTGTCAATTAATTTGTTTGATAAAAAGGTTCAGCCATTCTTGTTTAATAGTTGGGAAGTTTGCTATTCGGAAGGTATTTTTTTTCCAAGCACCATATCCACTGCTGACTACAAGTCCCTCAGTAGCAAGTTGTTTAGTCCAGTTTTCCTGTGATTCGGTTTTGATAACAATAATTGTTTGGGATCGGTTTAGATAATTGGTTATCAGTGGTTTTAAGGTTGGGTGAGCTTCTAATACGTCAAAGAGCATATCTGATTGGGATCGGGTACGTTCTGCTATAATTTGAATGGAATTACGCTCTTCTAAAACACGGGTAAGGAGATAAATATTTGCGGTATTCGGTGTATGGGTAGTTTGGCGGTTTCGGTAATGCTGAATCGCGTTTGCAAGTAAATTATAGCGGTTGGTGATATTAAAGTGATTGGCGTACTCTACTGCTCGCCGGCTTAATAACATTACGGCTAAACCTGCCGGTAAACCAAAGCATTTTTGAACCGAAGCAAACCAAATATCAGCACATGACCAAGGCAACTGAATGCCGCCCATGCTGGAAGTAGCGTCCACAGCAAGTAAGGCTTCCGGATACCTGTTGTGCCATTTCACAATTGAATCAACGGGAATAGCTGTGCCGTTAGAAGTCTCATTTTGGGTTAAACATAAAATCCCGTTAAAAGTATCTAGGGTAGTTGGATTTACAACCTCATTAATATCAAATTGTTGCGCTGTTGTAAGCATCGGTTTTATGCTTTTTGTTCGTTCCCACCATTTTTGGCCAAATGATCCATTAAACAGATGATGCGATTGGCTTTCCGGAAAAGAATCTGCCAGCACTTGCCAACATTCTGTTGCCGAGCTAAACAAGAGTACAGCATAGTCTCTGGGTAAAAGTTGGTTATGCTGAAAAGCAAGTACCAGCCGTTCATACAGGGCAGAAAATTGTGGGCTTCGGTGTGAACGGCTTAGAATTCCGGAGGTACAGGCTTCCTGATAATATTCATTGACGTGGCTATCTAAGGTAGCAGGGCCAACAGATAAGCAAACCCACTTTCCGGATTCATCTTGATACATGAAAATCAGCTATTTAGGCAAAAACTTCGTAGAATCTCAAGTCCGTCAGTATTATGAATATCCGAGTCGGCTGCACGCTCTGGATGGGGCATCATCCCAAATACATTTTTATTTTTGTTACACACGCCGGCAATGGATTCTAATGACCCATTGGGATTGCTGGCCGAGGAAACCTCACCAGATTCATTGCAGTATCGAAATAAGATTTGCTCATATTCTTGAAGGTTATTCAAAGTATCTTGTGGGCAGAAGTAGCGTCCCTCTCCGTGTGCAATGGGTATTTTTAAAGGGTTTGAGGTTAAATTTTGGGTTATTATTGAGTGCTGAGTTGCCGGTTTAATGAAAACCGATGAACAGTTAAATAGTTGATTATCATTTTTTAATAACGTTCCGGGTAGTAATCCGGCTTCTGTCAAAATTTGAAAACCGTTACAGATTCCCATCACTAATCCGCCATTTTGGGCAAATTTGATGATCTCCTGCATAATGGGAGAAAAGCGAGCAATAGCACCAGAGCGCAAATAGTCGCCATAAGAAAAACCTCCGGGCAAAAATACTCCTCTACAACCTTGTAAATCAGTGTCTTTATGCCATAACGCAATAGGTTCTTTTCCCGTAATCCGTTTAATTGCTAATCGCAAGTCATTATCGCAGTTGCTACCCGGAAATGTAACTAAACCAATTTTCATGTGCTCCAAAAACTTCGCTAAGTAACTATAAAAATGCATACAGAATAATTCTTTTTGGGCACTTAATCTTAGATAAAAGCAGTCGGCTTTGTAAGCAGCTAAATAGAAGTTACTCTTTTTTGTAACTTTGTTCTCTCTTATTTATGATGCGAGCCTATTTAGACAATGCAGCTTCTACCCCAATGTATTTAGAATCTGTTGAAGCGATGCTACCCTATTTGACCCAATATTTTGGGAATCCTTCTGCAATTCATCATCATGGGCGGATTTTGCGTGCTGCAATTGAAAATAGCCGTAAAAATATTGCGCAATTACTGCATTGCGCTCCGGCAGAAATCGTTTTTACAAGCGGCGGCACAGAAGCCGATAATATGGCACTCTGCGGCTGCGTGTATAGTCTCCATGTTAAGCACATCATTACCACTAAATTAGAACATCATGCAGTTATTTATACAGCAGAAAAATTAGCAAAGCGTAGTGGCATAAAAATAACCTACTTATCAGTTGATGAGTTTGGGAACATTTCTTTAGAGGAACTAAAAAACACCTTAGAAAAATGCTCCGAAAAAACATTAGTCAGTTTAATGCACGCCAACAACGAAATTGGAACCTTACATGATATTGCGGCTATCGGAAGTTGCTGCAAAGAGTTTGGTGCATTATTTCATTCAGATACAGTTCAAACGATTGGGCATTTTTCCCTTAATCTAAGCAACTTACCGGTAGATTTTGTTGCGGCTTCGGCACATAAGTTTGGGGGGCCAAAAGGGGTCGGCTTTTTGTTTAGAAAAAATCAATCTGCGGTTGAACCTCTTTTATATGGTGGAAGTCAAGAGCGAAACCAACGTGCCGGTACTGAAAATGTTGCCGGAATTGTGGGAATGGCTGCCGCTTTAGAACATAGCTTACGAAATATAGAAGAGCATACGAAACATCTAAATAACCTCAAACAGTATTTTAAGGAAAAACTAACCCAGCAAATTCAAGAAGTTCAATTTAATGGAAACCAGCAAGTTGGATGTTCGGCGGCCACTATTTTAAGTGTAGTTTTTCCGGGTTCAGACCCAGAATCTATGTTACTTTATAATTTAGATACGCATGGAATTTCAGCTTCCGGCGGTTCTGCCTGCACTTCCGGCAGCAATGCAGGGTCGCACGTCTTGCGAGCAATGAACTGCTCCGAAATACGAGTCGGAAACTCTATCCGGTTCTCTTTTAGCCCATTAACAACTATTGAAGAAATAGATTACACTATTTCTATTTTAACAAAACTTCATCAAGAAGCATTTGTATGAGGAAATAAAATTCCTCAAAAAGCTATTGTAATAACTTTATTATCAATGTTTTTAGGATATGTCCATCGCCTATTCGGGTATTGATAATTCCTTTTAGGGCTAAATCTGCCTCTAAGATATACTGTAGATTTTGTTTGATGCGGGTGAATGTAAACTGCTGAAGGGCTGTTTTGTAGCGTTTTACAAAAAAGGGGTTAATTCCCAATATCTGAGCGATGCTGCTATCGGTTTCTGCATGGCGGTATTTTAAAATAGATAAGTCCCGAAAGAATACAAATAGCTGATAAACAATAACTATTGCTGGGTTTTCACGGGGGTTGCGAAGCATTTGGGTGATTATCTGATGGCATTTTTCCGGCTCCCGCAAGGAGATTTTATCAATCAGTTCAAAAACGTTATAGTCTTTGTCTATGTCTATGATGTCAAAGACAGTTTCTTTAGAAATATGATTTTTTTGTTGTTGCTTCAGCGTTAGTATTATTTTAGAAATCTCATTCTCAATAATTTGTAAATTGTTTCCTAAATAAGTGGCGATTATTTGTTGGGCATCTTCGGCAATGGTAAAACTACTTTGTTTAACATATTGTGCCAGCCAGTTGGCAATTTGATTTTCATATAGGGATTTGGATTCAAATACTATTCCGTTTTTATCCAATACTTTAGACCATTTTAGGCGGCCATCCGGTTTTTTTTTATCCTTGCAGGCGAACGCTAAAATGGTTGTTTGTACCGGTTTTTCAAAGTAGGTGGTGAGTTTTTCAAATTCATCTTTTTTAATGCGTTGCGCTTCTTTAACGATGATAAGTTTGCGTTCACTCATCATGGGAAAACTTTTGGCTAACGAAAGCAGCCGGTTAGCGGTAGCTTCTTCTCCATAAATTATATCCACATTAAAAGACCGGCAGCTTTCTGGCACCACACATTCATCTAAGGTACTGATTATCTTGTCAATAAAATATGACTCTTCTCCATACAGATAATATAATGGCGTAAACTTTTGGGAACGAATATGATTGAGAATTTCCTCATATTTCATAATGTAAAATTCTACATCTTTAATTAAAATTCATTCACTAAGCCCAAATTATTTTCCACGATTATAGTTATCGGCTGCGGAGTGCTTTTAGGCAAACGTTTCTGCGTTCTAAGTGATGTTTTTTTCGGGTAATTAGATACAAAATAGAGCTTAGTGCAAGCCTAAGCCAGAGTCCGATTGTCAGGATAGTGTTGGCCAATAATCTTGTTCCATAGCCGGAAAAGTTTTGATGAAACCTTCTGAACCCTTTGACAATCAGGTCAAAACGGCCTTGATTATAGCCACCAAGATGCTGATAACGCAAGGCTGGGTAGAAACGGGTTTGTAGGCCGGCTACTTGAACTTTTTTGCAATAGTCAATATCTTCAACATACATGAAATATCCTTCATCAAGCCCCCTAAGCTGACCCCAAAGTTCACGGGGAGTACTTAAAAAAGAGCCTTCTACCCAATCAACGCTGTAATTATCAGTGCTTTGTGGAAAGTTCCCAGTGTTAAAATATTGATTATTTTTGTATATACTGGATATTTTGATTAATCGAAGGGGTTCTGGAAAATGGCCTGCGGATTTTCTGTATTCCATATCTTTTCCCAGCATCTTGATGCCGATTGCTCCTACTGTTGGGTTTTTCTCGAAATAATCAATCATCGGCTTGATGTCATCTAACAAAATAGTGTCATTGTTTAACAGCAGTAGGTATTTACCGGTTGCGAGTTTGGCAGCCTGATTGTTTGCGCGTGCAAAACCCGTATTTTCGTTGTTTTCTACTAAATGAACATCCGGAAAGTTATTTTGAATTAAAGCAGGGCTGCCGTCCGTAGATAGGTTGTCTATCACTATAACTTCATGAGAAATAGTTAGGTTATCACGAATAGAAGCAAGACAATTGGTTATGACTTCTTTGCCATTGTAATTAACGATTAATATAGAAAGTGTAGGAATTGAGGTTTCCATGAGATTACCAAGGGAGTTTTCTGCCAAGTAAGTCTGAAACAGCTTGAATATCTTCTTTAAAGTATTGATTCAGAAATGCTTCTGCCTTAGGGTCAATAGCCGGTTTTTTTCCTGTATTCCAGCGCATAATCTGTTCTCTAAACTGTAGGCGAATCTTATCCGGTATGATTTTCTTAAAAAAGGACTTTATCGAAGACGGATGATTTAAAAAAGTGGAGATTTCTTTTACTTTGGATTCGCCAGTACGGTTGTAAATCTGCTCTGTATCAATGAATACCGTATCGTCTATATCCAGAAACTTGAAAACTATCTTCATAGCGGCAGGCGTATCTAACATAAAGTCTTCAAAGATAAGTACTAAGATTTGTTCTTTTTTGAAGGTGTCATAATATCTTTGTAAATGTGAGGCATAACGAGATGAAGAGGCATAGAGCCACATATCCCACCAGCCTGCTGCTACTCGTTGTGGTTCTAATTCTAAGCCACGCATAAAGGTTTCGGTTTCATGCTGCTCACGAACCATGTGCATATACTGAGAATAGGCTTTTTGAACCGGATTCCGTAAGATAGCGATGATTTTAACATCATCCCCTAACTCGGATTTGATATTATGCCGCGCTTCATCATAAAGTAAATAAGATGGAGAAACTTCGCCAATTCTTTTTTGGTTTTTTACAGCCTTATAATGAGAAAGATAGCTTTCTAAATCTGCACATAAGCCGGCTAAAACCAGATCATCTCCCGGGCCATTCAAGGTTTGTTTGATAAATGGATATGAAAAATAATGCAGCTCCTTTTTGGTGGGCAGATAAATGTCCGGATGTTGGTGCAGGTAATAAAATAAAGAGGTTGTTCCGGATTTAGGTGCTCCGATAACCACAAAATTTGGTTTTTTCATACATTTTTAGGCAGCCAAATAGATAGATTGAGGTTTGTAAGTTTTTCTAACTCAGGTATTTCTGCTAAAAAATATTGATTAAAAATATGTTCTTTGAGTTCAGCATCTATCTTTATGGAATGAGTTAATTTTTTTTGGTTTAACGAATCGGCAGTTTGAGCAATTTGTAGTTTGTATTTACGTGGAATCAGTTTTCCAATAAGTTTGCGTAATGGATTTTGTTTATCATAAATCATATTTCGCAAAAACGCAAATCTTGGTGTAGAGGCTGGGTTGCTGACTATATCTTCTTGAATAGAAAAACTGGATATTCCTAAAAAATCGGTTATTTTGGTAAGGGTTTTATTCAAGCTCTGCTGAATATCTTGCTCAAAGAGCAAAAACAAAAATTGAGCATTGGGAAAATGAGCCTGAAATGCTTTTATTTGTTTCAGATATTGGCTGCGTGATATATATGAAAAATGGCGGAATCCTGTATCTGTAAGGGTTCGTTCTGGTTCTTGCAAAATAGCTGTTTTGAAGTCTAAGGTTTCTAAGCCACGCCGTTGGCTCATTTGATAATGAGAAAAAGCCCGCGAAACCGGCTCCCGCAGAATAATGATAAACTTTAAATTTTCACCCAAATATTGTTTGATTCTGGGTGCTGCAATCGGAAAAAATAGATATTCAGGGTCAATTTCTCCAATAATCTGGTTGGTACTTGCCTCACCAAAATAACGCTGTTGATAATCTTCAAAACCCAATGAAAATCTATCTTCTCGAACAAAAAAGTGGGTTTCCTTAACTTTGGGTAAAAAAATTTGTGGATGCTGAACCAATGCGTCTTGTAAACTGGTTGTCCCTGCTTTTTGCGCACCGATACACATAAAACTTGGAAACCTATGAAAAACAGCCATGTATCTACCAGATTTTGCAAAGGTATAAAAAACTGAGGTAGCTTTTGAGAGCATAGTCGGTTTTATCCGTTAAATAATAAAAAAACTGATTTAATTTATTGATTATCATTTTATTGCAATATATTTTGTTTCGATAGATAAGCGTTTGGTATTTGTGTTTATAAGTCAGTACTTTGCGGAGTTATTTATTGAATGAAAGGTTTTCGGTTAATTTGTTGTATTTTAATTTATGTAATTTCAGTCGGAGATATAGCGGCTCAGTATGCCGGGCCGGTAGGTTCTCCCACGACAACTGCTATTTATAGAGATAGTTCTATTTTGGTAAACTGGGCTATTGGGTGTTCTGTGGTTCGTGGTTATAGAGATATTGCCGTTCCTGATTCTGGTTTTGCGAGTTATGGTGCAGATTCAAACGCTATTGGGCGTGCAGGCGAAAGCGGCTTTGTGAGCTTAGGAGATAGAGGCGAGGCAGTTTTGAGGTTTCAGCATCCGATTATGGATGGCCCCGGACCAGATTTTGCCGTCTTTGAAAATGCTTTTAATGACGGCTTTTTGGAACTCGCTTTTGTAGAAGTGAGTAGTAACGGCACAGACTTTTACCGATTTCCGGCAGTTTCTAATACCCAAACTCAAACCCAAATAGCCACTTTTGACGACTCTAATGATGCTACCAAACTCCATAATCTCGCCGGAAAATACCGCGCCAATTACGGAACTCCTTTTGACTTAGCAGAACTCCCTAATTATCAAAATCTTGATAAAAATTCCATTACCCACGTAAAAATCATAGACGTTGTGGGAAGTATTGACCAAAGATTCGCTTCTTATGACCAAAACGGCCACCCAATCAATGACCCTTATCCTACAAATTTTGAATCCGGAGGCTTTGATTTAGACGCAGTTGGAGTAATACACCAAAACTTAGAAAATTATCTGGATGAACTATCTCTTAACTCAATAGTACTTTTTCCGAACCCTGCCACAGACTACTTGTGGCTATCAAATGAACCCGCAATTCACGAAATTTGCTTATATCAATTGTCCGGAAATTTTGTCTGTAAAGCGGCTGATTTTCCTATAAACATCCAATCTTTAGCTCCCGGACTTTATTATGCGGTGATTAAAACAAAAACCGGACGGCAGTATCATCAAAAAATCATCAAAAATTAGAATTACAGCGTAACAGTATTAGAGTCTGTTATTTTTGGATACTTTTGCGCTTTGGCAATGAAGGTAAGTAAATCTTTTTGCCAATCTCTTTGTTATACTTTCTGAACCACAACCAAATATGAAAACCGAAACAGTTTGGGACAAATATCGCCATTACTTAAAGAAATATATTTCAGTTACTTGGGCTGGATTACAACCATCTGCAATGAAGGGGCGATTTATCGGGCCAAAAGTGTTGATGAACTCTCTCCCTAAATCCGGCACCAACCTTTTAGAAACAGCTTTGAGCTATTTTCCTCTGCTTCGCCACCACGGAGACATCACCATATCTACCCATAAATTTAAGTCGGAAGCACACTTGATTGCCAAAATAGAAAGCCTTTCTTGGGGGCAATATGCACCTGCGCACGTAAACTATTCCCCCAAAGTTGCGGAAGCTATCCACCGCTGCCAAATACGCAATTTATTGGTTATCAGAGACCCACGTGATGTCTGTATCTCTCATGAAAAATATGTAACCCATATAGACAAAGCCCACCGCGCCCATGAATTCTTTAAATCTTTACCCGATGATAATGCCAGATTGTTAGCAACCATCTATGGCGAAAAAAAACAGGTAGAACCTATCAGAGATTTATTACTGAACTTTGCCGGTTGGTTTCACGACTCAAATACGCTTATCGTTAGATTTGAAGATTTAGTGGGAGCAGACGGAGGCGGAGACGAAAAAAAACAACTAACAGCTATCCAGCAAGTTGCAAACCACTTGAATATACCTTTATCAGAAAGTCAAATTCAGCAAATTGCTAAAAATACATTTTCTACCAATAGTTCCACATTCCGAAAAGGGCAAATTAACGTATGGCGAGAAACATTAAAACCGGAGCACAAAAATGCCTTCAAAGAAACTATCCAAGATTTATTAGAACTATATGGTTACGAAAAAGATAGCAATTGGTAACAAGCTACTGACCGGGTCTATGCCAACCGTCATCTAAATAATCTTCAATACCGGGCATTTTTATCTTTTCAGAATGTAAAAAACGAACCCACTCAAAGGTGATTTTCCCTCCCCACACGCCGGAATCAAAGGAGCAAATAAAAGTCATATCATTAAGCGGAAACGAAAAGAGTTTGCCTATACCCGCCTTAAAATAATTCTCGTTGATGTTTTTTTCTAATTCAAACTTATAGTTTAGATATTCAGGGTTGTTAAAAAACAGTCTATTCAGCAGCGCATACAATTCATTGGGTAGCGCATTGGGCTCTTTCCCAATTTGGTTAGGTGCTATAAATAGCTGAATAGCAATGTGGTATCTCAAACAAGCACGTTGTTCTATGATAACTGACCTTTCCGGTGATAGTCTTGCTACTTCGGTTTTGGCAGAGTCATCCCAAGAACAATCCGTAAAAAAAGGATTCAGGTGGTCTATTAAAGGTTTAATATCTTCCGGTTTCATACGGCAGGGCTGTACACCTTGGTTTGCGCTAAAGCGGATTTCTTGTGCAAAGCCCTGCCACACGGCCAAGCACCCCAGCAATATCAGATATATGCTATTCATCTTGAAAGAAACCTTGCTTGATGGGGCTATTTCCGCCACCGATTTTGGTAGCTGCCAAAATTGCTTTATGTACATAAGAAATTGCTGTTTCAACGGCTAATAACGTAGGAACTCCTTTGGCAACCTCAGCAGCAATAACCGAAGCTAAGGTGCAACCCGTACCATGAAGATTTTCGGAACAAATATACGGATTTACAAAAACTTTCTCCGCATCATTCTCCCAAAAACGATCAACAGTAACTTTTATACCCTGATAATCAAGTGGTAAATGGCCGCCTTTTAGCAATATTGCCATCTGAGGAGCTTTTTGTAATAGGCGCCGATAAACTGCCGCTAAGGAAGTTTGAGCCGTTATTTCTATACCACTAAAAATAGATGCCTCCGGTATATTGGGCGTAAAAACGGTAACATACGGCAAAATATGCTGCTCTAAGTACTCTATGGCTTCATTTTCTAACAAAATAGCCCCCGAAGTTGATTTTAAAACAGGATCCAAAATAACGGGGCAAGAAATCTGCTGTACAAAATCAGAGACTACCCGAACGACCGCTAAATTAGCTAACATCCCAATTTTAACTGCCGCTATGGTAAAATCAGCATATAAAGCATCTAATTGAGCAGCAACAACATGGGCAGGTAGAGGATGAACCAACGATACCGTTTGCGTATTCTGTGCGGTAATAGCCGTTATGGCTGAAACCCCAAAAACACCTCGAGTAAAAAACGTCCTTAAATCTGCCTGAATACCGGCCCCCCCCCCCGAATCTGACCCCGCTATACTTAAAACAACTTTCTGCAACCCACTAAAACACCACAAAGATACACAAATGACTTTGGAAAGATAAATATCCATAAAAGTTCCCATCAGATTCAACTTTCATATTTTATCTTTTTGGATAATTATCCATACAGAACAAGTAATGGATTAAATGTATAGCGATAAACTATACATTTAATTAGTGTTAATTTAGTATAAAATATTAATGATTAATAGTTACTTAGCCCTGAGAAAGTGATATTATACGCATTAAAAAGAAGATGCTTTCTTGGTTTTTTTGAATCTGATAATATATTCATATTGAAAAAAACAAAAACTATTTCTTGTTAAATTGTGTTATGAAGCATATTTTTGTATTCTAAAATCATCAATACAAGTTTTAGGAATTATTACCTATGAAATTATTAGATGTCTTATTAAGACGAACCGATGACAAAAATGAGATTACCTCATTAAAAGCTGAGTTAGAGAGCCATTTAAAGGCTTTGCATGAGGGGGCAATTATCTCAGAAACAGACCCGAGCGGCAATATAACCTTTGTAAATGAGCCATTTATAAAGCTCTCCGGCTATAGCGAGCAGGAGATAATCGGAAAAAATCATCGGGTACTTAAATCCGGAAGCCAATCAGAAGAAGTATATAAAAAACTTTGGAAAACCATTTCTTCCGGTAAGGTTTGGAGGGGAACGTTATGTAACCGTAATAAAAACGGTGAGTTATATTGGGTAAAGTCCACAATCGTTCCGATTTTTGATGAAAAGGAAAAAATCAACAAATACCTGTGCATTATGTTTGATGTTTCGGAGGAGTTTTTACTGCACCAAGAAGTTTCACAAAAAATCGAAGAAATCACCGCTCAGGAAGAAGAAATGCGCCAGATGAATGAAGAAATGAGCGTCATTAACGAAAACTTAGCGGCTTCACAACGAGAATTAGAAACACAGCTATATGCGATGAACAACGCCGTATTGGTTTCCGCTACCGATATTCGAGGAAATATTGTTTATGCGAATGACAAATTCTGTCAAGTTGCCGGATACACCCGTGAAGAGTTTATGGGAAAGAATCACCGGATTATCCGCCACCCGGATATGCCCGCCGAAATCTTTGACGACCTCTGGAAAACCATCTCTGGCGGTAAAATTTGGCAAGGAGTAGTAAAAAATATCAGAAAAGACAACTCCCACTATTGGGTTCATGCTACCGTAACCCCAATCTTGAACGAAAGAGGTGTACCCGTAAAATATTTTTCGGTACGGTCAGATATTACTGCCCAAAAAGAATTAGCGGATACGCTAAATAATTCTGAACAAAAAATAGACCAGCTAAATGCTCACCTATCGCTTGCCAAAACAGCATTAGAGAAAAAAGTAGAATCCATAGAAGGTGAATTTAAA